>JBBTYZ010000017.1:0-11023 GCA_038061595.1 Patescibacteria group bacterium
CGACCAAGTGTGACAGTTTTAGAATTTATATCTTTCATGAGCGTGTAGCAAGCGCTGACTTGCGTGTTCAAATAGCCCGGGTAGTTCCAGACCAGGCCGGAGGGAAAGATTGAACACAAGAGCATTCTCTTCTGTGGGAGATCGGAATTCTCGTAGGTTTTCGGCAGATCCTTGAACTTTTCCTTGATAAATTTAGTAACGTCTTCAATATTATACTTAGTAATCAGGTCGTCATTTTTAGTCATTTGAATCGTAGTAATTTTTTCTTCTATAATCCTATTTTGTTCTTTAAAGATATCGTCGGAGTAAATACCGGCCAGATTCTTTTCGATTAAAGCCTGGCGTGTCTCGTAGAGCTTCTTAAGCTCATCGTCTGCTTGTTCTCTTCTTTTTTGTAAATTAATTGGTTACTCACTATGGTAGTCGCAAATAAAGACCGGCAAAAAGACAGTTCGTCGACAGAAACAGTAAGGGTTCTCTTTTCTGATTTCTTTGGGGTCACACCCGAAAACTTAGAAAAATTCGGCGCATACAACGTCTCGCTTGTCACGGACTTACCCCTTTTCATAGATCCTTTTCTTCTCTTTGGAAGCAATAAAGACGAATACCAAGCATTGCATGAAGAGGTGATTAAATATTTGCGTTTTCTTCGAGATAGGTCGCACCCGGATCTTCGCCCGGGTTTGCTCAAATCATGGTATCAGTTTAAAGAAGTGCATCAAAATTGGTTTGGATTTACATCCAAAGGAAATCGTGGCAGCGGATTGGGATCAAAATTCGCCTTATCCCTAAACTCTAATCTTTTAACACTTCTTACCAATTTTGGCAATGAAAAACTAACCCTAAGTTCTCACCTTGAAAAATTATGTTTAGTTGAAGAAGGCGTCGGCAAAGACGCGATAAGTGATTTTACAACCAATATGATCAAAGGGTATCTGGCTGAGTACACAGAGACTTTTGCTAAGAAATATCTGCGAGAAGACCAGGTATCCCTCTTTCCGGTTGAACACGCGGAATTTGATTACAAGTTGGGGCGCTGGAAAACTAAACGATTTCTTCTTCCCAAGCATCAAGACGATTACGTATTACTTACTCCCGCCGATCTTCTGACCAGAGAGGATACGTGGATAAATAGAACCGACTTGATCAAATCGTACGATATATTGCCGTCATCATTGCCAAACGAAGCACTGCGAGCTCAGGTAAATGAGTACTTCCAGCGCATTCTGAATGAAAAGGAAGAACCAACCAAGAAAGATGAAGAAGCGGCGGCCATAAAAACAATTCTGCGCTATCCCGTATTGGTCGACGCATATATCAGAATTAAAGAGGACAGCGCCGATGAAGCGCGTACTGTCAGTGAAGAAAAAGTGCACGTTTCAGAGGAAATCTACCTACAAAACTTTCCGGCTTTGATTTCGAAGCTGCGGGAGGCCACATCGTTTTACGAGGTTGTCGGAGTGACAAAGGAAGAAGCAATGCAGAGAGTACGGTACCTGAAACATGTTATTGAGAACTGTGATGGATACCGAACGTTTTACATCGATGACAAACCCCTAAAGACCGAGGAGCATCTTCAGGTATTATATAAAATGGCTTGGTATGCTTCTCCGTTAGCGGCAGATAGAGAGGTTAACAACGGCCGCGGTCCGGTTGATTTCAAAATCAGTTTAGGAGCTGCTGCGACTCTGGTAGAGTTTAAACTAGCAAGAAACTCTCAACTAAGAAGCAATCTCCTTAAACAGGTTGAGATTTATCAAAGCGCCAATCCCGGATCAGCAAAGATCAAGGTAATTTTGTTCTTCAATGAACAAGAAGAGCAAAAGGTTGAGACGATATTGAAAGAACTCGGCTTAATGGATGACCAAGACATAGTATTAATAGATGCTCGCAATGATAATAAGCCATCGGCGTCAAAGGCATAATCGGTGGTTTGTTCAAAACGGCGATGATGATGAAGAAGAAGACTATCTCAGCTGTAAAGGAATAAAAAATGAATCAAGAAGAAAAAAAAGACGCCAAAACAAGCCGAGAGTATTCTAACTGCCCGGTTGGCTAGAATATTTGTTGATCAGATTCTGGACGAAGAAGCGATGGACAACAAAAGGGACAAATCGAATCAATCTCGACCTCTTCCATTAGTTCATCCAGCTAGAACTCGTCTTCTTTAAGTTTTTCGTATTCTAATTTTGAAAAGTATTTACCGCACTTTTTATTATTGCATTTGGCAAAACGGCCGGTCGTTTTATCAATTATAGAGGTAATCGATACAAATCCGGTCTTAACTACAAACTCTCCACACTTATCGCAAACCCGATATTTCATTGTTTGATAGTACCATATTAAACCTTAAATCTAACGAAGTTTTTTCTTCCGATTTATGATCATAAATATGTAATAACCGAAATTCCAATACCATTATTCAGCAAACAACTTGATCCAGCCTGATTCTTGCCAAAGCTTCAATTCATCAGAATATGGTAAAGCCCCTTCGGGAACCGAGTTTAAATAATAGACCTCGATGTTTTTATTCAAAACAATGTTTAGTCCGATAGCAAAAGCCATCTCCGCGAATACCCCTGGTCCGATATACCCGGGTATTCCTCTTTTTTCAAGGTTGAGTGCTAAGAGTACATCAGCTTTCGAGATTGCTTCGTAGTGCTCGGAAAATTCCTTATTGTATGATGCGGTATTACCGGTGGTTTTAAGAGGAAATTTAATGACTTCAAATCCGGATTTTCTTAGTTTCTCTTTCCATTCCAAAATTTCATTTCCGAACGAAGAACTGGCACAGATAACCAATCTTTTTTTCATATTTTATTTCTCAAAAAGTAGAGGTTAAGTGCGGCTATGGTTATTCCACACTCGATCTTACCCACCGTTATTAGCTCTTTTATTTCACTTGTGGAGAGTTTTATTGTTTTTAATATTAGCTCATCACCGCTTAAAGCTGGTTTATTAAGTTGCGACAAATCAAGACTTGTGGCTAAATACACATTAGCGTAAATACTTTCGTGTCCCGGACCGATAAAAAATTTTCCGAGTTTGACCCAGTTGTTGGCCTTAATACCCGTTTCTTCGAATAATTCTCTCTTTGCAGAATCCAAACTGTTCTCATTTTTTTCCATTGTCCCGGCAGGCAGTTGTAGTATTGTTTTGTTAATCGGATACCGGTATTCCTCAATGAAGTATATGCGTGAGTCCTGATCTTCTGCAATTATAAAATTAACAGGCGGTCTTTCAACAATACTATACTTGCTCTCCGTGCCGTCAGGACGGATCACGAGATCTTCTCGCACTTGAAGCGACTGGTTCTCGTATGCAATTTTCGTTTTTAGTGTCTTCCATTTCATTGGACTATTATACAATAATTTACACCAGAAAATGCAAATCAATTCTTCTGCCGTTAGTACTACATCAAACGATCAAAGCGACAAGACATTTTTACTCTCCAAACTCTTCGACTTCGCTGCTAGTAGTGATCTTCGCCACCTTAGCTAGTATGCGGATCGCCTGATCATGGTCGTCCTGATTGGCGGCAACGCAGAGATCTTCCAATACAACCATTTCAAAGTCCAGGTCGTGCCCGTCGAATGCGGTTGATTGGACAGCGAGATCAGTGGAAATACCGCCGACCATAATTCTAGTAATTCCCTTATTTCTAAATAACTCTTCAAGCGAAGTGTTACAGAACACGCTGACGCGATTTTTCTTAATAACTATATCCTCTTTGGCAATGGGGATTTCCGGGTGTATTTCCGTGCTCCAGGTGCCGTCTTGAAGTATGTCTAGTTTTTTGGCGCTGCCAAAAAGCGGCGAATTAACCGGCCAATCTGAATAGTCGGGATTGAATGCTAGGCGCACAAACACAACAAGTATGTCGTTCTTATGTGCCACTTCGATTGCTTTCCGAGCCTTATCGAACAGATCGTGCTCTTTGGCAAAACTAGCATAGCCTTTGTTGGCAAGCTTGCCTTTTTCATCCAAAATCTCGTTAATAAAATCGATCAAAACTAATGTGCTTTTCATCCAAATACTTTCATGTATCAATATTTTAATATAAATCCAGTAAGGGGGTGAAGGTGTCGCTCAGGACACCTCCATGGTTATGGACTCACCCGACACTGCCCAGTCGATGAAATGGATGCTATTTCTAGATCACGCATCCCATGTAATAGACAGTGTCACCTCTCATACGGTCTAGTCCTATGCTTATAAGCACCTCCTCAATCCGACGTATCTCGGAATTGTCCGTATCGACGCGGTAGTCGCCCAACTTACCCATCGGGTAGGCCGATTTCTGCAACCCTGTCGTAAGGTCCACATTCCCGGCGAAGCCACGTGCTTCGACCAAGTCGATGAGCACCTTCTGCATCTCGGTTGAGTCGCCGTAGAGTCGGTCTACCGGCATCACCTGCTCAAGCATCCCTGAGCGAATCGTTGCCAGTATAGAGGCAGGATTCTGTGCTCGCGCCGCGAGCACATCCGGCCCAAGAGTCTGACAAGCGATTCTGGCGAAGAGGCGACCAAGTCCGGCGCGCTGAGCTTTTGGGTCAATACCTCTCGATTGATATGCAACCGTTGTCTGGTTGCACTCAATCAATTGATACGATGCAAAGCCCATAACCCCATTCTGAGCTTCAGCCAGGATGAGCATATCGGTCGATTGAAGTCGTTGTTCTGTCTCGCTGGCTGGGGTGGTGCGACTAAAGCCGAATGCTCTCGAGTTGATCTCCGAGACGAGCGGTATGATCTCCATCATGTTCCCGCGGATCATTTCGGAAGATAGTGCGTGGACTGCCATTCCGTGGTGCTCGACAGATTGGAACGAAAGCTTGCTTAAGTCAAGCATGGATGCGCTCCTGTTCTGTCGTGCCTCCTGTTAGCATGATATCCAGCAAACGAAGCATGTCGGCCTGGACTTCCGCCAAAGCCTTCTCAGTAAGCAGCACACGGAACGGCGTCCCATACTCTGCATGGACTTGACGCAGAGAAGAAAGCTCGGCCAACCTCTCCTGTGCGATTACAGAAAGAGATAGGCCTCGATGTGGTTTTGGGTCGCAGCTTCTCCTTTCCAGGATGATCGAGTCTCGTGCATCAAGCAAGATTATACCCGCCATCGCCTTAATAAGGTTCGACGGTTGGATAACCTTGCTTTCTCCTTCTCTGATATCGGTCAGGTGCATATCCAAAAGATACAGACTTCGCTGATGCCTAGCCCTTTCGATGATTGATTGGCCAAGCTCATATCGCAGCCTATCTCTCTCGGCAAGCCCATGATCAAAGAAGTAGGTGCCGGTCTGAGACTTGCTCAGATCCTTCAGCTCGTTTCCTACGCGGATGATGCAGATATCGCTACGCATCGTCCCCATTCCATCCAGTGTCGTCGTCTTACCAACGCCATGAAGACCAGTGACGCCGATAATTGCTGTGCGAGACAATTTTCGCACCCCCTTCCCGTTGTTACGATAGAAACTGGTGGTCGGATGAATTATAGAGCATTGTTTGAAGTGCTGCAAATGCGCTAGCATTCATATTTTTTTCGTTTAGTTCGTTGACAGGAAACCATCTGGCTCCAACCAGGTTTCCGCTTGTTTTGAGCAGTTGTCCACTGATCTTTTTAACCTTAAAAAAATGCTGAAATGTATGATACGTTCTATTACTAGGTGAAACATAGAAATTTTCTTTTTCTAATAAGAGTTTGCCAGGAGAGACAATGAGCCCCGTTTCTTCTTCGAACTCTCGAATCAATGTTCCATGAATCGTCTCTTTAGGCGAATTACCTCCTCCAGGGAACTCCCAAATCGGCAAATGTGCCTGAATTACCAGGACATTATCATCTGTGGTTAATATCCCATACGCGCTCACTCTGGTTATTATCTTATCAGCTTCAACTTCAACCTTTTGGCCATCCTGCGAAATGCAGGTAACGGTTTTCTTGTCGGCATTTTTCATTTCAACCCCTTTCCGTAATGATTAAAATATTTCTCAATTCTATCGAAAGCCTTATTGATTAATTCTTCATTTGATACGAAACTGATTCTTATGTGTTTTTCTCCGCCTAAACCAAAACCAATTCCTGGCCTGACCACAATACCTGCCTCTAGCAAAAGTTTAAAAAAATCAACGGAGTTCATGGTCAAACTGTACTTTGGAAACACAAAAAAACCGCCTTGGGGTTTTACGTATTGAAATAACTTCGGCAATTTATCCAACCTCGAACAGACTAATTGTCTGAGTTTTGTGTAGCGGTTTGAATAGTTCGACACAATCTTCTCTTTATCCCGGTATAGCAATTTGCCAAGTTCTTCGGATAACGTCGAGGGGAAGAGATTAATCGAAGTGTGTATTCTTGAAAGTTTAGCAATATTTTCCTTGCTTGAGTAAATATAACCCAGTCTTAAACCACTCATCGAAAAATCTTTCGAGAAGCTTCTTATTATCATCATTGCATCAATGTCTTCTGACAATTTTCCCAGACTCTGATAATCAGACCCGGAGTCAATTATATGCCTATATGTCTCATCCACTATAAGATTGATATTTTTCTCATGCGATACTTTTATCAGCATTTTCTTGGAGGCAGTTGAAAATATCGTCCCCGTGGGATTATTAGGATCCGCTATTATTAGTGCTCGTGTTTTATCGCTGACCTTTTCCAGAAGCTTACTTTTATCGAAGTCCCATCCATTTTCTTCAGACAAGGGTATCTCTAATATTTTGTCACCACATAGTGCGCACTGGTCTTGATAGAGCGACCAATGAGGAGAAAATAGAGCGATTTCATCTCCGGGGTCAGTAAATGCCTGAATAGCACTAAACAGGCTTGATGTGGAACCAGCCGTAATCAGAATCTCTTCAGGTACCACTTTTCTAGCGAACTCCAATGAAAGATCTTCTGCAATGAGGTTTCTCAACTCCGGATCGCCCTGGGCGTATGCGGAATATCTTACAATATTTGGATTTGATTTTAACGCTTCACAAATCGTCTGTAAGCTGGTCTGCGGCAATCCGAATTGAGGTGTTCCCCCGGCAAGTGATATCGCTTGTGGAAATTTCTCGGCAAACTTAAAAGCGCTATCAACAGGATTGTTTTTTAGATTTTTAACTCTTTTTGATAGAGGCATAGTAGGTGGTTAAGGCAATATATTTTTAAACCCGATGGCATGGATAAGCAACCTATGTTCCTGGTAGTTAATTTTCTCTTTAATTGTGAAATTTTTCCCGTCTTGAATTATTGTTAGAGCGTCAAGCCCGATTTCTTTTAAGGTTTCCCTGAACATTTCAATCAGGGATTTTCCGCCAGATTTTTCAATGCTTTCCTGAATATCACTCGGAACATTGAGAATAACTGAATTGTTCTCTGTACGATACCTATAGAGGTTAAAATCTGGAATCTCCAGTATATGTGCGAGCATTTGTGAGGATCGTGTAAAAAGCGGTACATCATAATGAGTTTTAGCCATAATCTTTCCAACTTTTTTCGCGAAGCCATCCGGTAAATCTTTTTGCGGCATTTTTCCTTTTTCGGTATCAACAAACCGGGGCAGTAATGTTGGATCAAGCTTATTAATATGTTTCCACAGCAATACGATCCCGGGATCAACTCTTAGGCCACCCACGCATATACATTCTGCCAATCCAGACGACTTTTTAAGGGATTTCGTTATTGACTCTTCGGAATCGTTTATTCCACGGATAATCGGACGCAAATGATGAGTTATATGGACGCCGAGCTGTTTTATCTCCGTCAAATTCTTAAATCGGTTACCTCGGTACGGTTCAAGCCATGCAGGAGCATTAGACTCTGTTACCGAGATGATAACTTTTGACCCGTGAACAAGCACATATCTCAATCTTTCTTTCCATGTTTTCAGCAGTTTATCGCTAATCCCATATTTAATGACTAACCAGTAAGGATTCTTGTAACCGTTATCGGCAAGGAAGCGCATTGCAGCCCAAGTTTCCTGCTCCACTCCTTCGAGAAATGCTTCTGAAGAGCCAACTGCGATGCTGACAATCGATTTATCCTTTATGAACCCCGGATGTTCCGCCATCGCCTTAGCCAATACATCACCTTTAAAGAGAACCTCTGGTTTTCTCGGAATAATTGTTGTTGAGTCGAAGTCATGAATATTGTTATGGTAGGATTCTTCTTGGACACATAAATTGCGACAGTCGTTTCCCGCAACACAGTAGGAACACCTTAAGGGGCATCCGCGAACAGGTTCAAGAGAGAAGCACGAGTTCGCAACACATACTCTGCTCAAGGGGTTTCTTGGATCCTGCGAGAGAGATCCTATCTTCTCTTTCAGCAGGTCGACCCCTGTTTGCAGAAAATCGTGAACGACTATGGGTTCCGGGGTTGGCCATACAATTTTGGGTTCTTTCATCTTTCATTCTCCTTAAACATTTTCTTAATACAAATAAGCTTTTCTTCGGATGATCCGTTTTCTAAAATCTGGACAAATTTCTCAAGGCGCTGATGCGATATCTTCGATTGTCTGCTCATCAAGTGTGTCCTGATGTGTTTGATTGATGGTATATATACTTCATTTTTGGCAAATAGATATCTTGATAACGCTATAACCAGGTCGGCAATTCCGACATCAGCAGCTAAATAATTCTTCTCCAGACATAGTTTTTCACTAATATCCAGTTTAAGAGAGATTTCTTCTCCGAGCATTTTCAGGAGTGTATCGCGGAGTTTTTTCGGATATTTAGACTGGAGTTCCGCCTTCAATTCTGTTAATTTCTTGTCTTTATCAAAAAGGATTATCGACTCAGCAATGTCACCTATAATAACCTCTGGAATATTGCCACCAATCGCCCAAAGCGGTTTTGAAATTTCTAACGGAAACCTCTTTCCTGCCGTTATGTCCTCTATTTCACCAAGAAACTTATTCTCTAAGCGATAGACTATTCCATATTCAATAGACTGGCATCTATATCTGTAACTGTCATCTGACATACCTACGAAATCAAATCCTGACTGGCTGGAAATGACTTGCCGAACACTCAATGGATTGGGTATACGTTCAACTAAAACGATACAATCGACATCTCGGGGTACTTTTAATCTATTTCTTGCATAGGAGCCAAATACGGAAAAAGAACTACAGTTCTCATCTGGTTGGTGAATCTTTGCTAAAAGACTTAGCGCATTATCTATGTTTTCCAGTGAAATCTCATTCATGATCTATTGACTACATATAGTTTATTACTATATTTCCATGACTAAAAATTATTTGTCGCCCATTAGCGGATTTTTTATTCGTTATCACCATAGCTCAAACCTAATCAGAAATAAAGGGTATTTATATGTAATGGGCACATTGTTTTATGATAATATGATATGTATCGCACCTTACGGAAATCAGCCTAAGCACCATCTTATTACTATGACGAAAAAACTCATCAATTTTTTAATCAATGCAAAAAAGTCGACTTATGCCAGTGCGCAAGGCGACAGCAAAAAGGTTCTGGCTGATAGCAGTAAAGAATTCATCTATTCCGAAGGTGACTTAACGTATCGAGACCGATATTTCGGTTCCGATTCTTTTGCCGGAGAAGAGGTTGTTTTTTCTAACAATGAGGCTATCTGGGTAATGAATTACCAAGGCTCTATTTTAGACAAAACAATCAGTGAAAAAGAAGTCTACGGCTTCCTAAAGAAAGCACTCTTGAATGTAACCGAAGAAATGCCCTTCAGGGGACCGTCCGAATTCACTCAAAATGATTACTCGTATAAATGTGAATTCGAGGGCTATCTTGAGTTGTTTAGGGGCACCGAGACCATCCTCTACAAAAGTATGAAAATATATGAACTCTCGTTCCATGGTGGAATTATTGTATAATTAGCCGTTTTCTAATCCGTTCTCTTCTCACAGATTGACAAAACATGTATCAATTGCAGCAATTAGGGTTACCTTTCGGGTTCAGAACCAAGCTGGTATGGTATGAGCAATTTACTCGTAAGTTGCTAGGAAGCCATGACAAGAAACACCCAAGGAGAACTGATTGCTATGAAGCAAAACATCATTGAGAGTACCTTAAGCAAAGAGATGAAGTGCAAAGATGCGGCTAAGGCTCTGGGGATACACAAGAAGGCTTTCAGCCGGTTGCGTAGCCGGTACAAAGAGTCCGGCATCCAAGCCCTGATTCCGGTTAAGCCAGGTTCCAAAGTAGGTTCACCGCCAAGGAACCGAACACCGGAGTGGATCGAGGAGATCGTCTGCGATACGGCCATGTTTAATCCCTTCATGGGACCAATCGAGCTGGCCGACAAACTCTTCGATGATCATTCCATCGCCCTTGATCCGACTACCATCTGGCGCATCCTGAAACGGAAACATATCAGATACAACCTGGATTACACCCCGATCCCAAAGAAAGAACCGACACTCTACTGTCTTGACTACCCCGGCCAGGAGCTTCAGCTTGATGCTTCTTACCCCTTTGGCCGAAGCAGAGACATTGTCTGTTTCTCCGCTATCGATGACTGTTCCAGATATGTATTCGGTATGATGTGCGACAAAGACAATGCCAAGAATGCCATCAAACTAATTAACTACATCTTGGAACGATCGCCCTTCCCAATCAGACGGATCAGAGTAGACAACAGATACGGAAAGTTACTCAAGTGGTATTGTGAGAACCGTGGGTTAGAACTAATTGAGAATGATCCGTATGCTCCGACCCAGAACGGCAAGATCGAGCGGTATCACCGGACACTCAAGACCAGGTTCTTCTACGGCCAGTGCTCCTTCCAAGATGATATGGAGACATTAGAGTACAAACTACAGCTTTGGCTTCAATACTACAACAACAAGAGAAGGCATACCGGATACGGCATGAACAAATTAACACCGAGAGAGAAAATCATTAAGATCATGTTTCAACAGCTTGGCAACACCCAGACAAAAAAGGTAACATTAACCCTGCAATCGTACATAGCTTGATTTAAGATTCAAAAAATGTTACTATAACAAAGCGCGGGGGCGTAGTTCAGTTGGTTAGAACG
>JBBTYZ010000018.1:0-8745 GCA_038061595.1 Patescibacteria group bacterium
TGTTGTGTTTCCGCGGAAGTCCGTTCCCTTGTGCACCGAACGAAAATTAGTATAAATTCTCGTCCTTCCGAATTCCTCGGTAATTTCTGGATTTAAAACCGGATAGCTAAAAGTGTTAAGCCATAATTGTGGCAACGTTGCTTTCGCACTCGTATTCAGACTTGCGACAAGCGGCGCTTTAGCTTTTTGGATACTCTGCTGTTCTATTGCGGGCAGTGTCACGAATTCATAAGCCACGCCTTCAACTATTTCTTTGAATGGATTTTTTTGAACAACGACTTTGCTTTTTTCAAAAGAGTTATAATCATCACTTATTTCAAGTTCGTATTCACCAGGCTTTTCGCCTACGTCGGCCGGAACAACCACAAAATTTATATAATCGCGCTTAAAGACTGGTAGAGGCACGCCGTGGAATAAAACCTTCAAGGTTGAGCTTGAAACCAAAGGAACGCTTTTGACTTCATATATTATTATCTCTCCTTGTCTAACAAAAAGCGCCGGCGAAGAAGTTGAAACGGCAGCAAAAGCGATAAGCGATAGTAACATTTATTAAGCGCTCTTAAGTTCTCGGATCAAGGAGAGGTCGTGAGCTTTTAATGCTTCCAAAACTTTCATTTCCGGATCAATCGCTATAGTTTTACCCAAATATTGGCCAGATGTAAGTTCTGGCAACAGAACATAATCCGCCTTTTCTCCATACAATATCTCAGCCTCTCTCGCGGTTTCAGCCCTTAAGATAACCTTGCCCTTGCCCCCAGAACGCTTCATTTTGTTAAGCAAATAGAGATTGTCTTCCAAATCAGGACTGGTTGATATAACAAGCGTGGCATTTGCGCAATTGGACTTCTCAAAGACCTCAGGGTCGGTTATGTCTCCAAAGATAAAATCATAATCCTTTCTCTTCAAATCCTTTATAACTTCGGGATCAAAATCAACAATTAAGAGTTTCTCCCTCGGCAAGCTCATAGCAATACTTCCGCCCGTCCTGTGACAACCGAATAAGACAATTGGCTTGTCAAAAACCTCCGGCCTGAAAGCGTCTTCCGTTATCTTCTTTCTCCGCTCAAAAATTTTAAGCGGCTTGTCCAATAGTTTAAATAATTGATTGCTGTAAACGATAAGATACGTTGAGAGAATTATTGTTATTATCCCCACCGCCGTTATGGTCGAAACCGTCCCATCGCCAATATGGTCCAATTTCAATCCTGCCGCCGCAAGAATCAAGCTGAATTCAGAAATTTGAGCAGTCGTAACCGCAGCCAAGAAACTTGTTCTCCTCCTGTAGCCCATCAATCCCATAATAATAAGAACGATTATTGGGTTACCAATTAAAACAAATACGGAGAGCGCAATAATCGGCATAATAAGTCCATGAAGATCGGAAAATACTATAGAAGAACCCAATATTACGAAGAAAATTAAAATAAAGAAGTCACGAAGAGGTCTTATGCGGGACGCAACCTCAAAATGTTCTCCGGAGTTTGCGAGTGCAACTCCGGCAAGAAATCCGGCAATCTCGGTTGAAAACCCAAATTTATCCATAACCGCGGCAAGAAGAAATACCCAGGCAAGCGTGAAGAGAAACAACAACTCTTCGGATCTCGCGAACTTATCAAAAACAAATGGGAAAAAATGACGACTTAGTAAGTAAACGGCTGCAAGCAATACCACGCCCTTCAACATCGGCATGATAATCGCTGAAATTTGAAAACCCGTTCCAGAATCCACTCCCGATAAGAGGATTAAAATAGCGACTGCGACCAAGTCCTGCACCAAGAGACAGCCTACGGTTAATTTGCCATAAAGGCTGTTCATGTCTCTCTTGTCAGACAAGAGTTTCACGACAATCGCCGTGGATGAAAACGTAAGCGCTACAGAAATATAAAGCGAGTTTAGGTTATCAAACCCTAAAAGTTCCGCTATCCAGAATCCAAGCACGGCGGTTACTACAAGCTGGAGTAACCCTAGAATTAAAGATGCCTTGCCGACCAACCTCAAGGAGGTGTAGTTTATTTCCAACCCGACGAGGAATAGAAGGAACATTATTCCCAAATCCGAGAAAACAGAGAGCGTGCCTTTATCACTAAGATTGAAAAAACCGAAATAAGCTATTAAAAGTCCGGCCGCAAGATATGCGAGCATGATGGGCTGCTTCAAAAACTTGGCAATAATGCCAAGGACGGCTGCGATTAAGATGACAAGCGCTAATTCTAAAAAACCGCTCATATTACCTATATTTTACAGCATTATTTGGCTTTATAGAACTGTTGAACAGTGACATTTAGACATTATTGTATAATGAAGGCAGGGAAAGTTAATAAGAAAGGTCGGGAAAATTTTATTAAAAATAATGAAAGCTCTTCATATGGTATCGTTCACGCTTTTGGTTGTCGGTGGCCTCAATTGGCTCCTTACGGCTTTTGGCTGGAACGTGGTGAACATGGCTTTGGGCGGATGGCCAATGGTTGAAAAACTTGTCTACGTATTAGTTGGTCTTTCAGCTATCTGGGAAGTGGTAAATCACAAGAAGAACTGCAAGATGTGCGGAATGGACAGAGGAATGGGCGGCGGTATGCCGACAATGAGATAATCCCGTAACTAAATAACAAATCCCGCCTCAATGGCGGGATTTTGGTTTCAAAAAAAACAGGGGTGGTCTTTGTGGGGCCACCCCTTACTTCAACTTCTTCCAGCTGCGGATCAGTTCATACTCGCCGATCCACCGCCGACCATCACCTCGAGCACCATCACTTCGACGCGACCGGAACCAAAACCGGAGCGGTACATGATGCGTTCGGCCATACGATCGGCCGCCTTGACCGCCTCGGTTGCGCTCTGCGAATCGTGGGCGAAAGGAGCGTCCTTCAGCTTCTCGCGAAGCTGTTCCAAATGCTCACGATCGACCAAGTTGGCTTCAACTAAGTCGCGCATCTTCGCTCCACGCTTCTCGACCGGTATGATCGCGAAGACTTTCAGCAAATCCTCCACATCCGCGACCTTCAAGGTCGCCGTCTCGTCCTTCAGGAGCTCGCGGATACGATCTGCCGACTTAGTGGACACAACGCCGCGCTTCATCTGCCGCAGAACGAACGTCTCCCGATCCTGCACGGGCAAAGCGACGACGAGAGACGCGGCCATGCTCACCAGTTCGTCTTCGGTGTGTCCAGGCTCTGCGGGCAAGTCGCACGATGCGAGCTTCGTCCGCGCGTCTGCGATTTCATCCGCAGTGAATTCCCCCGACCGCTCGATATCCTTCAACTGCGCGTTCCCTTGAGCGAGACTGAAAAAACTGGGCGTCTCCCTCCCATCCGCCGTCCGCCACTTCCAGTGCGGATCCGGATTGCTGCACGGACAATTCACGATCTCCAAACGCATAATGCCTCCAGTGACTGTGGGCGTGCTTGTTAATTGCTGTGGCGAATGATAGCTGATTTTTGTAAATTTGTCAAGAGAATACTACTCAAGTATTCTCCTGTGCTTATCGGCTATCGCAAGCAAATCGTCATTTTTATATTTAGGCCGTTTTATCTCTTCCCACTCGTTTGAAGAAAGAGTCGTATCCGACGGGCAAACCGAACGCATCCAATTCAAATACGGAGCTATTTTTCCGGAGCTTGGGTCTTTTCTCGTGTATTGGATTACTTGGCAATTGTGGATGCGATCAAATTTTTTGTTTGAGCTTTCCATTTCTCTAAAATGTTCTTGTGACATTCTTTCAAGCCTCACGCGGAACCCGAGCATAGTTTCTCCATGACAAACGATTATCACTTCTTTGCCGTCGCATTCTCGGTGCAAAGTATTCAAAACGCGGTCAATGCGCAAACACATATGCGCTAAAGATTCTCCGCCCGGCGGTGTCCAAAAGAAAGAATCCAACTCTCTGCGCTTCATTGCTCCCTCAAATTTTGTTCGCCTTTCTTCATCGCTTGTAATATCAAGCTCGCCCCAATCTCTTTCCCGTAAGTAGAATTCGGAAAACCATTTCGCATCAGGCAAATTAAGACAGGCGGCTGTTTCCATAGCTCGGAGATATTCCGAAGTGTAATAGCGAAAAAAATTAGGGTTGATATTTTCTTTTATCCAGTTTCCTGCCGAAGCTGCCTGCGTCCGGCCCCTGTCCGTAAGTTTGAAAAGCGAAGAGTGCCTATTTTTAAATTCCGCAGTGTATTTGCTGTCGTCCCCTTTTCTTGAATAAGATCGCGCAAGATTCCCTTCGGATTCTCCGTGTCTTACTAGAACTAAGTTTAAAGGCATCGCCATATTTTTATTTTATGACTGAATGTTTGAAATGTAAATTAAAAAAACAGGGGTGGTCTTTAGGACCACCCCTTACTTCAACTTCGTCCGACACGGACTAGAGCCGAAACACCTCCACGTCCATCCCGAACTCTTCTCCCGACTTGCTGATTCCGCGGGAAATTTCACGACTCTGCATCCGATCTCCCGCACGAAGCGCCAGTTCCAATCCCGGACCCTCGGTCACGGGAACATCCTTCAGGTACTCCCGAAGGCTCTCGGCTTCAACAGGGGTGATGTCTATCCTCTTCTCGCCATCCTTGAGATACCATTCGCGGGCTTTCAGGTCCACGGCGGCGAGGATGATCTTCAGATCTTCCATGTCCGCAGCGTTCAGTGTCTCTTCTTCGTCTGCGAGAAGCTCGCGGAGGCGAGCTGCCGACTTTTCCGAAATCGTGGACTGCAACAGCATCTCCGCGACCGATGCATCGCGCTTCTCGTTGTTGCTCACCGTACTGATGAGCGAAGCGGCGGCAAGCACGAGCTGGTCTTCAGAGCTGTCCGGCGGTTCGGCAGGAAGTCCGCAGTTCGCGAGCTCCTTCCGCGCGTCCTTGGCCTCTTCGACCGTGATGTCGCCTGCCTTTTTCAACGCCTTCAACTGAGCCTCGCCGGCGGCGATGCTGAAGAAACCCCTCGTCCTGTGACTCCCGTTCCTTGTGCTGAACCTCTTGTGGGGTCTCGTAACCCCGCAAGGACAATCAATGATTCGTAGCTTCATGGGCTATCTCCACTGAGTGTGAACTTGCTCAAACTGCTGTGTGGAATATTAACTGATTATTAGCAAATTTGTCAACATAACAAAAAACCGCAGAGATGCGGTTTCTAATTTTTACGCTTCAACAAATTCGGCGGGATATCCTTCCATGAACCATTCGGCCCATACTTCCCTCTCAACCTCTTCTTGATCGGCATGAATCCACATACCAAACGCATGTTCGGTAAATACCGGATACCGTTTCAATTTTATAGTACCGGACCACACGACCCCTTGTGAATTATCGGGCGAATAAATAGTTAGCCGATCTCCATTTTTCAATATGTGCAGTCCCTCGTAAGACCAATCCTCTTTGGAAGTTGGTTCGAATGTGCATTCACCCGGCGGGCATGTCTGCGACGGTTTCCAATCTTCACGAAGCATTTCTTCGGTCATGGGCATTACCCTCTCTACAACTAATGCTTCCTTTCTATCTTTTGAATCAGGAAGACCATCCGGATATTGTGCCTTGTCCCAATATCGGTGACATTTAGAGCAACTAAAGCGAGTTGTGTTTTGTGTTATGAATTTTCCGTCTTGAAAAGACCAATAACCACCCTCAGTACCGGTTTCGGAATGAAATGTACATCTGCCTTTCAAAAACTCTTTCACCTTTCCAGGCATCCCGTGATGCTCCGATTTCTAATTTTTGAATTTTCTATTTGCAGTATATCACAAAATAAAAAACCGCCTTTCAGCGGTTTTTTATTTTATTTTGCCCAAGGTTTTTTGCTGAAGTAGTGGATGTATAAGAGGTCTAAGATGCCGGCGGTGTTTGTGATAAGGAGTGCCACAAACCACCACTTGTGTTTGTGATGCGCGGCTTTCCACATAGCCATACCTTTCCAGTACAAAGACCAAATAAGAATGAGTCCGAATAATAATCCTCCAAGACCGGCAAGAAATCCGCCTACAGGCCAGGCCCACCATCCCCAATGAGGCATTGATTGCCAACCATAACCGTTCCAATAATTCATCATGTTTTTATTATAGCAGATTTTCTCGAAGTTTTCTTATTGGGTTTTGTTAAGGTGTACTCTCCAATTCGCGCGAATTGGAGAGTACGCGAAATTTGATTAGATTAAATCGGACTGAGCTAAATAAAAAGTTTAATAATGCTTTTGATATCTGCCGGCGAATCGGGGTTCAACCAATACTCCACCCTATTATCCTTGCCCTTGTTTGCAAGAACATCTAAGTTGTGAAGAATAATCAGGTGTTTGGATGTAGCGTTCAGAGAAATATCCAATTCGTCCGCTATGTCTGTAACATTCATCCGATCCCGATTGGATAACAATTTAACAATTTTCACCCGATTAATGTTTGCCAATGCTTTGAAAATTTGCGTCCAGCGTTTCATGGTTTTGTTTGTTGTGGAATCCATTGTTGTATTATGTTTTATTATACCCCTACTCTCCAATTCGCGCGAATTGGAGAGTAGGGCGGGGGTGTTTGGTTATGAAATATCAAAAATTTTTTGTTTTGAGGTTTGGCCGGAGATAAGCGTTATCCGCGAAGTGGAGACGCCGAAATGTTCTGCGAGGGCTTTTATAACAGCTCTGTTCGCTTTTCCCTCTTTCGCCGGTTCGTGAACGCAAATGACAAAATTTTCTTCATCAATTTTCTTTACGCTTTCCGTTTTTGAATTTGGTTTGGCTTTAACGGAGATTTTCATGTGTAATTTGACCAATTGGCGCAACGACGCTTTTGAAAGTTACGAAAGAGGGCGTATTGGAGGGGTTGATGAGGTAGGAATAGTTACTGAGAAGCATACGACTCGGTTCTTAATGGGTTGGTTTTAATATTTATATGTTCTTGGACTGTCTTCACGCGATTCCGATATCACCTTCTTGTCTGACAAGACAAGAATTTTGCCGAAATAATAATCAGGTGATGGATTTAATCTAATCAACCTCACAAGACGCCTGTCTATTTCTTCAACCTTACACCCACCACTAATCCTAATCACTGCGATGGTCTTTTGAAGGTTTTTTGGCTTTATGAAAAATTTATCAGCGGTTACAAGAATCCTATGTTCTTTCTGGGCCCATCGCAACACATCTTTATCGGTTAGGCCAGATTTTTTGTAATCGTGTGTGATGTGTCTAATATTGCAGCTGCCCCGCTTGTTTAGTCGGGGCAGATTTTTTCTCGGAGGCATTACTTCGTCCAAGAGGAAATGAAGGACTTTATTATCCGAAGCACTTCTTAGCATATTCAAGAGTGTCATCGATGTCTCTCTGTGAAAGTTGGGGGAACATTTCTTTTACATGTTTGCCAGTACCGTGTCCATTTTTAAGTTGCTCTAATACTGCCGATACCGGAATTCGGGTACCTTTAATGACTGGCTGGCCGTCAAAGATTGCCTTATTTTTAATAATTCTCGCCATGCTTTCTTTCATAGTTATAATAACAAAAAATTGAACCGAGTTGTCCACATAGTATCTGGGTCACAGCACCATGTCAATAAATGTAATATAAGCATCGATTATTTGGACGGCCGACGTCCCAATCCCTACCTGGCTAAACCTAGGAAAACAAAATAAACTTGGCCTTGTATTTATCTCTCCAATCATTCATGGAAATGATGCGTTCATTATACATTCCATTGCGTGGCCAATTTGCTTCAGAAATCCTGACCGAACCATCGGTCAAAACTTCTTCAACGAATGCAATGTGTCCAATTGCGTTTATTTCTGGTTTCGTGCTTATCCCATCAGTGAAACACATCGCACAATCTATTTGAGGTGTATCTGAAACCTTGTATAATCCAGCGTCTTGGAAAATTTTTGCCCACATACCGCCATTCCTGCCAGATTTAACAGACCACCGTATATCAATACCTAATTTTGTCTTAACTCGATATTGTACGTACTCGGTACAATTTAAATGGTCTGTTCCGCCGTGAAATTCGTCATTAATTATATTGCGAACGGCTATTGTCGCGGAACTATTAGCTAGATTTAGTTCTCCCATAACAAATGGAACTATTTGTCGTATTGTCAGTTTCATTGGGTTCGCCTCCGAAACATAATTATTATGAACCCACCCTTCTTCAGCATCTATCCGCACTTTTAACCATGGCACATTACTTTCTACAAAGACTAATTCCTGTCCAAGCGAAAGCTCTCGGATGATATTTGCGGCGCTAGATAAATCTGGTGTCTTTCGAAATCTTACACCATCCTCTTTTATATAAATTTTTTGGTCTTTTACCATTTATTCAATCGAATCCATGAATTCTATTTCCTATATCTATCTATTCCCTTTCGCCCGATTATGTGTCTTACATAACATCTGACAATTTTTTGCATCCGTAGCACCACCCTTACTCCATGCGGCTACATGGTCGGCCTCCATTTCATCTAACTTCCAAATTTTACCTTTGTTAGCTTTATGTCCTGTAGCACAATGCGAGCAGTTTGATATTTTTTTCTTTTCAGCTTGAGCCGTTTGCGCTTTGTATACTGATTTTTTTGTTGCGTCATCAAAAACCCTAACATCAAGCAATTGCGTGTCAGTGGAACCTCCCAGGATAAATTCAAAAATACCCTTGCGATTTTTTATATACGGATCACCATAAAACTCATGCACCTCGGCTGATACTTTGGCTGGGCTATATGCTTTTTTGTGATATTCCTCGTAAAGTCGCCCCCACTCAAGCCCGCGCATTTCGCTTTCTACATCGGTAAATA
>JBBTYZ010000019.1:0-11092 GCA_038061595.1 Patescibacteria group bacterium
ATGAGAAGTTTTAAATATATCAATAGTCTAGATTCTATTTCGGTGACCAAGGGTGGTAACAATGCAAAGTTTTCTATTCGCGGAAAAGTGTTTTATAGATAATTAAATGAATATAAATTTAAAATTATTTAAATTAGGGATGGCTTCAAAAAGACAGTTGCTCTTTTTTGGGCTTGCAGCTGTAATGATAGCGCTCGTTACTTTCTTTATTTTCTATGACCTTTCCTTCTTAATTGGTAAGTTCAATATAGTTCTTAGAGAAGAAACCCCGCCTGTCGTTCCTGCCGCATTTGACATTGATGGTTTCCAAGCCTTACATTTGATTAAATAATCCGGAGCCTCTTAAAGGGCATGTAGTTCAGTGGTAGAACGCTGTCCTGATAAGACAGAGGTCGATGGTTCGATTCCATCCATGCCCACAAAATATAAAACCATTAATTCTGGTTATCCGGTCCGGTAATTTTATGAAAAATAAAAAAATAATCATTTTTGATTTTGATGGAGTGATTATTGATAGTTGCGAGCATGCCTATCACGGTAATTTAAGAAGTTGGCCAGATCTTAAGCTTGAGGAGCATAAGAATCTTTTCAGCGGTAATATTTTTGAAGAACTCGAGAAATTGCCTCCAGCCAAACATTCCGAGGAAGAACGCAGCAGATGGTGGAAGGAAGAGCATAATCCGAAAAAGAAACATTTGCCTGTTTTTGATGGCATACAAGATGTTATCAAGCAACTGGCGAAGGATTACACTCTCGTAATCAATACCTCTGCCGATTCAAAATCTACTAATGAGTATTTGAAGGATGGTAATATTAATCTTTTTGACGCTATTTATGGCAACGAAATTTCTAAAAGTAAGATTGAGAAATTCAACCGCATACTTGCTGACTATAAGATAGACCCTAAGGATTGTATTTTTATAACCGACACAGTCGGCGATGTATTAGATGCAAACGCGTTATCTATTCCCACATTGGTTGTTACTTATGGTTACCAAGAGATGGGTTATTTCTCTTCCCTGCACGATAAGGTGATTGGCTTTGCGGATAAGCCGTCAGACATTTTAAATTTTCTGACAGACCTTAAATAATCAAAAACCGCCGGTTAGGCGGTTTTTGGTTTAAGCAACTTTTCTTTCTTTTTCTTCTCCCGGCGGTTTATCTAAATTCTCAATAACTCTTTTATTCTGAGCGCCGGCTTCAAGCTTTCTCCTTCTCTCTTCTACCTTTTTGTGGGCTTCCATTTCGGCTTGAGACAACTTCGCTGTGCCCTTACCGACATTTATTTCAATCGGTTTTTCTTGAGGGGCTTCTTGGTTTGGTCTTTCAAACATATTTATGTCTTTTTTAACGACCTTGACTATGCCTATATGGTAATATATTATTTAAGAAATGTCAATACCATTGCATTTCTTAGCCAATTTCAAAGTAATTATAACATGTTAGACATCATCTACGAAGACAAGGATTTTATAGCTGTAAATAAGCCCGCCGGCCTACTTGTGCATCCCACCAAATTCTCCGAAGATAGGGCACTCACAGACGAGCTTTTAGAAAAATATCCAGAAATAAAAGATGTGGGAGACGATCCTCTTCGCCCAGGAATTGTTCATAGATTAGACAAAGACACTACCGGCGTGGTTTTGGTCGCTCGCAACGCGCATTCTTTTGGGTATCTCAAAGGCCTTTTCCATAAGCATGAAATTGATAAATCATATCTAGCTCTCGTGATGGGGTCTTTGGAGGGGAACGGCGTTGTTGATAAGCCGATTGGACTTCGTTCTGGCACCACAAGAAGGAGTGTGAATGCAAAGGATATGAAAATGATTAAACCAGCAGTTACCAAGTGGTATGCGATGGAAAGATTTATAAAAGATAATCAGGTTTTCACTTTAGTGAGGCTAATCCCCGAGACTGGAAGAACGCATCAATTGCGCGTCCATATGGCTTATATTCACAAGCCGGTTGTGGGAGACCCTCTCTACGGACCGAAAAAGAGCCCACTTAGTTTTTACAGACAAGCTCTACATGCAGACTCCGTCGAATTCACCAAAGAAGACGGAAAGAGGCTTAAACTCGGAGTGGATATGTCCAAAGATATGCGTGATTTAATTGACAATTTGGAAAAATCAGAATAATATAATCACTCAATGGACAAGTCGGTTATGGATAAAATTAAATCTGGCGCCAAGGTAAAAGTTTGGGAAAAGATCAAAGAAGGGGAGAAGGTTCGCGAGAGCGCCTTTGAGGGTATTGTTATTGCCCGAAAACACGGTAATGAGCCAGGCGCGACTTTTACCGTTCGCACAACTCTGCAAGAAGTGGGCGTTGAAAAAGTTTACCCAATACATTCTCCGCTTATCTCTAGGGTGGATATAATTTCGTCTCCTAAGAAGATTAGCCGTTCAAAGCTCTATTATTTCCGTAAACTTTCTCCAAAGAAGGTAGCGGAAAAAATGAGGGCTTAGTCTATAATTAATTTCAGGCGCGGGTGGCGAAACGGCAGACGCACTACCTTGAGGTGGTAGCGCCCGCAAGGGCATGGAGGTTCGACTCCTCTCCCGCGCACAAACCAAAAAACAGAACGCAATGTTCTGTTTTTTAGTTTCATGTTGGGAGTCGAACCGAAGGTCGAAGCCACGAAGTGGCGAGATCTCGAGCGAAGCGAGAGGCGACTCCTCTCCCCGCTTGTGGACAACCTCATTCTAGGGGGAGTGGCGCACAAACACTAATTTGCTATAATATTCTTAATAATATGGCCTAAGTAAAGAAGGTCGTGTTATCAAGTTAAAAATCAAAAGGCCCTTGTGAGGAGGGTCTTTTGCGTTTTAAAGAGGTTAAAAGTGCTATATTTAAAGTAGATAGTTTCTAAATTAGAAAACGAGAAAAAAAGTGAAACGAAACATTTTTATTTTCTCTTTTATTTTAACAGCGTGTTCTTTGAATAGAATTCCCGGAAGCCATACCTCTGAAAATAAAGCCGTTCTTGTTGTTGAGAATTCCAATACTCACGGAGTTACTCTTTATCTTTGTCGGGATAGTGCTGATTGTAATTACAGGTTTGGTCAAATTATGTCGATAGGCAGGAAAGAAACATTCAATATCCCGTCAAGTTTTATGACTAGCCCCGTAAGGGTAAGGATTGTAGTTTTTGCTTCTTCTGAGCATTTTATGACAAACTCGGTTCATCTGAGTAGTGGAGATACGGCAATCCTCAATGTGGAACACTATTTACCTTACACTTCGCTATATATCATGTCTCGAGGCGGAAGATAATATTATGCATAGACAATCCCGAGTTTTTACTCGGGTTTTTGGTTGAATTTAGGCAAAAATCATGCTACAATTAAGATATAAAAAGTTGGCCTAACGAGGCCTTTTTAGGCCGCAGGTCTCTCTTGAGATAAGGAAATGGCAGACAAAAAAGAACAAAATCCGTCATATAGCGCAAAGGATATTTATGTCTTAGAGGGCTTAGATCCGGTAAGGAAACGGCCTGGAATGTACATCGGTTCCACCGGAACCGAGGGTTTGCATCATTTGATTTGGGAGGTGGTTGATAACTCCATTGACGAGGCAATGGCCGGTTTTGCTAAAAACATTAAGGTTGAGTTATTAAAAGACAACAAAGTTGCGGTAACTGATGATGGGCGAGGCATTCCGGTGGATATTCATAAACAAACAAAAAAATCGGCCTTGGAAACGGTTCTTACCACTCTTCACGCCGGCGGAAAATTTGGGGGAGAGTCATATAAAGTAGCGGGCGGTCTTCACGGCGTGGGGGTTTCTGTCGTGAACGCCCTATCTAAATGGGTACGAGTTGAAGTTTGTAGGGATGGGAACCTGTACTTCCAAGAATATAAATATGGCAAGCCAACCGCAGCAGTCAAAAAATCTGGGGTTTGCAAAAAAACTGGAACAAAAGTTATTTTTGATCCCGATCCGGAAATATTTTCTACGATTAGTTTTGATTTTAAGAAAATTTTGGATCATTTACGCCAGCAAGCATACCTAACAAAAGGCGTAAGAATTGAAGTGATAGACGAGAGCGGTAAAGTGCCCGCTTATTACGGTTTTTATTTTGATGGGGGATTAAGTTCGTTCGTGAGATATCTTATTGGGAACGTCCCTGTTATACAAACCGATGTTTTTTATGTTCATAAAACTCATGAAAACATTGAAGTTGAGTCAGCTTTCGTATATACCGATGATGTTGAAAATACTGAAATGAGTTTTGCGAATAACATTTATACTCCAGATGGGGGAATGCACTTAACCGGTTTTCGTTCAGCTCTTACAAGAGTTTTGAATGATTACGCAAGGAAGGAGGGGTATTTGAAGGACTCTGAAGAAAATTTGACCGGTGATGATGTTCGTGAAGGCCTCGTTGGATCTGTTTCAATAAAACTGCGGGAGCCACAATTTGAAGGCCAAACTAAGGCGAGGTTGGGTAATCCCGAGGCAAGGACTTCGGTTGAATCAGTTGTAAACATTGCCCTAAAAGAATTCTTAGAAAAACACGCATCCGATGCGAGGAAGATTATGGAAAAAAATCTTCTTGCCGCAAAAGCGAGAAAAGCCGCAAAAGCAGCGAAAGATACGGTTTTGAGAAAAGGCGCGCTTGAAGGCCTTACGCTTCCGGGAAAATTAGCGGATTGTTCGTCAAAGAATGCTGAAGAATCTGAACTTTTCATAGTTGAGGGAGATTCCGCTGGTGGCAGTGCCAAGAGCGGGCGTGATAGACGCACGCAAGCAATTCTCCCTCTTAAGGGTAAAATTTTGAACGTGGAGAAATCACGCATTGATAAAATGCTTGCGAATAAAGAGATTAGGTCTCTTGTGATCGCCTTGGGTACCGCAATTTCCGAGAATTTTGACATCAGTAAGTTGCGTTATCATAAGGTGATAATAATGACCGATGCTGACGTTGACGGCGCGCACATCCGGACACTTCTTTTGACTCTTTTTTATCGTTACTTCCCTAAAATTATTGACGGCGGTTTTCTGTACATCGCTCAGCCGCCGCTCTTTAGATTCCAGAAAGGCAAAGAAGTTAAATATGCTTATAACGATAGAGAGCGTGATCAGTTATCAAAAATCATGGCTGGAGCGGTGATTCAGCGATATAAAGGTTTGGGCGAGATGAACCCAAGCCAACTCTGGGAAACGACAATGAATTCGGAAACGAGGCTTCTAAAGCGAGTTGATGTTAAAGACGCGGTTGAAGCCGACAAGCTTTTTGACATACTTATGGGAGCGGAAGTTGAGCCAAGAAAAAACTTTATACAATCCTATGCTACATCGGTAAAGAATCTTGACATTTAGGGAAAATAATGCGAAACTGCCAGAAAATATGTTTTCCAAATTAAAAACATTTGTTCAAGAATCCCGACAGGAATTCAAGAGAGTGAATTGGCCTAGTCGTGAGGAAACCATCAAGTATACTACTTTTGTTATTGTGCTCTCCCTTGCCCTATCAGCTTTCTTAGGGGTGTTAGATTTCGGTTTCGTTCAAGCAATAAAGAATTTAGTTTTAAAAATTTAAAATCATGATTACAGCACAATTAGAAAGACACTGGTATGCCATCCATACTTATTCTGGTTACGAAGATGCTGTTGCTCGATATTTGAAACAGAGAATTGAATCTCTCGCTATGAATGACAAAATCTTCAACGTCATCGTTCCTAAAGAAGTAAAGATAAAAGTTAAGAACGGCAAACGTCATAAAATGGAAGAAAAGATCTATCCGGGTTATGTTTTGGTAGACATGATTCTTGATAACGATTCTTGGTATGTCGTTCGTAATACGCCGCGCGTAACCGGCTTTGTCGGGTCAGACGCAACTAAACCAACTCCACTTTCTAAAGAAGAGGTTGACGACTTAATGATGAGAATGGGGGTAAAAGAACCAAAGTTTAATCTTGATGTGAGAGTAGGCGAGTCGGTGAAAATAACAGACGGACCTTTTAAGGACCACGACGGCAAAGTAGCCGAAGTTGATGAAGAGCGTGGCAAAGTAAAAGTGCTTGTGCTAATATTCGGCAGGGATACAATGGTTGAGATGGATACCCTCCAGGTGCAGAAGTTATAAACAAATATGGCAAAACTAGTAAAAGCAAACTTAAAACTCCAGATTCCTGCAGGAGCAGCGAATCCAGCCCCTCCTATTGGGCCTGCTTTGGGTCAGCATGGCGTGAATATCCAGCAATTTTGTCAGCAGTTCAATGAGGCCACTAAGGGGATGGTTGGAGATATAATTCCGGCGGAAATAACCGTTTATCAGGACAGGAGTTTTGATTTCAAGTTGAAGACTCCTCCAGCCTCGGCGCTTTTAAGAAAGGCGGCAGGCATTGAGAAGGGCTCAGCCACTCCTCACAAAGTTAAGGTTGGCAAAGTTACTGAAGCAGATATACGTCAGATAGCGGAGAAAAAAATGATAGATTTGAATACGGATAATGTGAAGGCCGCTGAAAATACAATAAGAGGAACGGCGCGGAATATGGGAATAGAAATCACTAAATAATCCACAGATCTTGTTTTGAACAAGAACAAAAAAGCTCTATGATATATGGAGCTTTTTTGTTTTCTTCAAATTGTAATAGAGAGGTACAATGCCACGGTTCATGCCTGGAAAATTTATTGTAATTTACGGAATTAACAATCTAGGAAAGAGCACTCAAGCAAAACTACTTGTTGAAAGAATAAAAAAACAGGCTAGTCATACTGTCGCTGAAAGAGAGGTGCCGGCAGAATATGTTAAGTACCCGATTTATGATTTAGAGCCAACTGGCCCTATGATCAACGCTTATTTGAGAAAAGGGAATCCTGATGGGCTTTCTCCTAGAGAGTTTCAAATGCTTCATGCGCAAAACCGCACTCATTTTGAAAAGTTTTTGCTGGCCAAACTCGATCGGTATCATGTAGTAGCCGAAGACTATCTAGGTACCAGCATTGCTTGGGGAGCTGGTGCGGGCGTAGATAGGAATCTTCTTAAGTCTTTAAACTCTCATCTATTATCACCAGACATCGCCTTCCTCTTTGATGGAACTAGATTTAGTGATGGGATCGAAAGAGGTCATGCTCATGAGAGTAATGACGATCTAACGGAGCGAGTAAGATTAGTGCATCTTGAGTTGGCTGTGGAATTTGGCTGGCATATTATTGATGCGAACAGGCCGATTGAAGTGATCCACGGAGAGATATGGTCAAAGACAAAAACTCTATTTGGCCTTCTGGCTGACGACTTTGTAGATTCGGCTGGTAGGAGATAAATCAAAAACCCCAATTAAGGGGTTTTATTATTTCATTTACTCATTCTTTTTGACTAGTTCGGAAATCATGTAATACGCCTCCTGCAGAACTTCCTGTTGTGTGATGCGTGTCGTATCAATCACGATATCAAACAAAGTTCTATCTGTGTGGTCGATAATTCCGTAGAGGTCTAAATAATGTTTCCTTTCGTTATTCATTCTTACGCGGCTCTCTTCAATTATCTGTTTCAGGGTTTTGCCAGCATTTTCTGGTCTCTGGAGAGCTCTTTGTGCTCCTACTCCTTCATCTACTGTAAGACAAAGCTTGATTCTTATGGCCTTTTCCCAGCTAGGCAAAGTTATGCCAAGTTGGGCGGCAACTGTTTCTACAAACGGTGCAATCCTACCCTCAATAAGAATTCGCCGGTTTAACAGCAATTTTTCCAATATCCATTTACGGTCTATGGATTTTTCAGTTTCCGGATCAAGAGACGAATAGAAATCGTTTAGGGTCTGTCCTCTATTGCGGGCCATCTCTCTAAATACATCGCCAACATAGAAATCCTTCATTCCCAAGAATCTCGCAAGATTTGATCTCACGCTGCTTTTACCGGCATTTAGGTCACCAGCGAGCAGGAGCTTGAAGAGCCTCGATCCACCTATTGGATTACGTCTTGATTGCTCCTCGAGTTCAAGAAACTCTCTTGAGAGAACTTCTGTTGTTTTTCGGGTCATCCCCCCCCCTTATAAAATTCTCAAAAAATAAATCTTGTTGTAGTATAACAGAACCTATCTAAATAGTAATTCTCAAACGCGTTGCTAGTGAAAATTGTAAATTTCAAGGCTTGCCGAAGAAGGCGTATGGATACATACATTGATGAGGCATAACGCAGAAATTTACAATTTTAACAGCAACCCGAAGGGATACAGCCAACCTCATTCATAACTGCGTTGTTCCTCCTCAATGTGCCTTTTGGCACGCTTTCGTCGTCACGTCTTGTTCTGTAATGAGGTTGGCAAGTATCGCGTTAGGAATTACTATTTAGATAGGTTCAACCATGATTCAAGTTCGCAAGCCAAAACTTATATTTGACCCAATCCTGGGGCTTATTGACGCTACCAAGGTTTTGCCACTTATTGATGTACCAGAGTTTCAATCGCTTGGTTTTAAATACCAACTGGGTTTAAATTCTATGATTTTCCCGGCGGCGACCCATACCCGCAAGCAGCATTCTTTGGGCGCTTATGAGCGAACCAAGCGACTAACATACGATTGGGTTCATCACGGTTTTATAAAAGAAGATGAGGCTTTCAGCCTCCAGGTCTATGCCCTCTATCACGATATAGGTCACGGGCCTTTTTCCCATGTGACAGAAAGACTGGGAAAGATAGACCATGACACTAGGGGATTACAAATAATCGAAAGTTTAAAAGATAATATTTCGGAAGTGGGCTGTAACTACCACCATATCCACGATTATTTTTCTAGAAAAAACCCACTGTACCTCGCCGTTTTTGATAAAAACCTGGGAATGGAAAAATTGGATTATTTGGAGCGCGACGCTTTTTATACCCTAGGAGAACGCCCGGGCGTAGAGTTTCTTGCTAAGCATACTTATTTTGTGGACGGCAAAGTGGTGATAGATGAAGTTGCCATAGACCAAGCGAAGTCTACTCAGGACTTTTATATCAAGATGTCTAAAAATGTTTATCTACGTAAAAAATCTTCAATTTTACAGCGCCTCATTGAGAAAATGACCCACAAATTAATGGAAGAAGGCTTGGGAGAAGAAGAACTTTTTGAGCTCACGGATTCCGGTCTTTTAGGCAAATTCGAACTCTCTAAAAATAAATTGGTCAATTTCTACTTCAACAAGTTTATTAAGGGGATTTATCCAAAACTAACACTGGAATTCAAGTACCAGTCATTGTATGCCGATTCAGACTTCAAAGGAAAAACCATAAAAGCAATGGGCTTGGATCATGAAGTTTTGGATGCGTTAATAAACTCACCATATATGAATGATCTTGGAGAGCTTGAAAAGCTTGAAGAAAAGATAGCCGAATTAACCGGAATTCCCAAAGAAGCGATCGTTATGCTTCCTCCATTTTCAAAAAACAGGTTTGAGCCTCAGGATATAAACGTTTATACACGCGAGGGGAAGATACGACTCATCAGTCAGATCTACCCTAATCACTTTGAAGCAATGAAAGAATATGGTCGTTCGCATTTGAGTTTGAGGATTGGGGTTTTCAATGAGTATAGAAAAAGCTTGTACGATCAATCGGAAAAAATAAAAAACCATCTAATAAGTTTGGTTCCCGGGCATTAAAAATAATCATGCATGTCCCCACAATAGGTTTGGAGATTCACGTGGAGCTGAAGACCAAAACCAAAATGTTTTGTAGCTGTCCCAACGATCCCGAAGAACGACATCCGAATATTAATGTTTGTCCGATTTGCATGGGTCATCCGGGCACGCTCCCTACAATAAACAAAGAAGCGGTTCTTGAGGTTGTGAAAGCCGGTTTAGCTTTAGGAGGAAAGATAGCTACCGGCACTAATTTTGATAGAAAAAGTTATTTTTATCCGGATCTTCCGAAAGGATTTCAAATTTCTCAATATGAAAAACCAATAGTTAGCGGCGGAACCTTGAACGGAATAAGAATAAGGCGAATACACTTAGAAGAAGACGCGGGGCGTTTACTTCACTCGGATGATGGCAAATCAAGCCTTGTTGATTTTAACCGGGCTGGGCTGCCTCTAATGGAGCTCGTAACCGAGCCTGATATAAAAAATGCCGAAGAGGCGGTTAAATTTGCGAGAGAACTCCAGCTTATCCTGCGTTATTTGGGGGTGTCTGATGCTGATATGGAGCGTGGTCAAATGAGGGTTGAGGCGAATATCAGCTTAGATATGAGCACGAAAGTTGAGGTTAAGAATATAAATTCATTCCGAGCCGTGCATGATGCTATTAAGTACGAACTGGAGAGGCAAGAAGAAGTTATAAAAGAGGGGAAGGAAGTTCATCAAGAGACGCGCGGATGGAACGAGGGAAAATCAAGAACGGAAAGTCAACGCTCAAAAGAATCAGCTCACGATTATAGATATTTCCCAGAACCAGATTTACCGCCCTTGGATTTGAAGGGATTGGATCTTAAAGAGATTAAAAATAACCTTCCGGAGTTACCAGAGGCAAAGAGGCATAGATTTGTTAAAGAATATGGCTTTGACCTGATTCACATAGAGACAATCATAGAAGACAAGGTTACAGCCGATTATTTTGAAAACTCCGCTTCGGAATTGAAGCAACTTTTGCCGAAGACTAACTATCAGAATCTTTTGAATTATTTCACGAGCGATTTGCGAGGTTTAATGAAAGAGCAAGGCATTAGAATGGTTGGCTTGAAGATTTCGGCCGAGCACTTGGCTCATCTTGCGGCAAAAATAGAAAAAGGAGAATTATCTAGTCGTCTTGCAAAAGACTTGTTAAAGAAAATGTTTGAAACCGGTGAAGACCCGGAAAACTTAATGCAAAAAGAGGGGATATCCTTAATGAGTAATGAAAGCCAATTGGAGGAATTTATCTCAGAAGCGATAAATTCCAATCCGAAAGCGATTGAAGATTACAAAAATGGAAAAGCCCAATCTCTACAATTTTTAGTGGGGCAGGTGATGAGTAAAACCAAAGGCAAGGCAGATCCACAGGTTTTGAGAAGTATGCTTTTAGAAAAACTGAAATAACGCTTCTGTTTTGATATTATTGGTTATTTTAGTAGAATAAGAAAAGATTATTGATAACTAAAAATAGGAGGCGCTATGGGCAACAGAAACAGAGTG
>JBBTYZ010000020.1:0-9998 GCA_038061595.1 Patescibacteria group bacterium
AAGGTGCTTTATGGATGGAATCCTTATTTCCTAACTCTCGCCAAAGCTCTTCAGAAATATGGGGGGCAAGGGGGGCCAATAATTTAAGAAAGGTTTCGTGTTGTTTTGCGGTTACGCCCACTTTTTCGAAATCGTTCAAGAGTATCATGAGAGCGCTAATCGCGGTATTGTAATGAAGTTTTTCAATATCTTCTGTTATTTTTTTCACTGTTTTGTTTATCAGCTTTTCTCCTCCGTTCTTTTCTGACGGTTTTAATTTCCAAACCCGCTCCAAGAACCTGGCAATCCCCAAGATGCTGGAATCCCTGAAATCTCCTCCTTGTTCAAATGGGGCAATGAACATTAAATATATCCGCAATGTATCAGCACCAAAATTTTTTATATATTCATCGGGATTAATAACATTACCTTTTGATTTGGACATTTTGGCTCCCTCCTTTATAAGGAGGCCGTGTGCGCGAAACTTCGGAAACGGTTCGCCGTTTTTAAAATCAACCAATCCCCAATCAGTGAAAACCATACCTAAAAATCTGGAATACAGAAGATGAAGCACGGAGTGTTCAGCCCCGCCGGTGTACATATCAACCGGCAACCATTTTTTCGCTATTTTTTTATCAAACGGTTCTTTTTTATTTTTCGGATCAATATAACGGAGGTAATACCAAGCGGAGTCTAAGAAAGTGTCCGAAACATCCGTTTCTCTCCTTGCCTCTCCCCCGCACTTCGGACAATCAACCTTGTAGAATTCTTTAACCGAGGCAAGCGGAGATTCGCCCTTTCCGCTCGGACGAAAATCTTTTATATAAGGGAGTTTAACTGGCAAATCTTTTTCCGGCACAGGTTGCCAACCGCATCCACCTCGACTAGCACTCTCGTCGGGCGAGGCGGGTTTTTCGCAATGAATCATCGGAATTGGTGGACTCCAATAACGCTGACGGGAAACGAGCCAGTCACGAAGGCGATAGGTTGTCTTTTTTTTGGCAAGCCCCAAATGCCCCAACTCCTCTACGATTTCTTCCGCTGCATCAACATTCAACAACCCGTTGGCCCACGAGAAGGCCTCGGAATTAATAACTACACCACCTCCCATATATGGCTTATCCGAGGGGAAGCCCACCGGAGACTCAATTACTTTCTTGATCTGCAATTCGTATTTTTTCGCGAACTCCCAATCCCGATCATCGTGCGCCGGAACTGCCATAATCGCACCTGTTCCATATGAACCTAAAACATAATCCGCAACCCAAACCGGGACTTTTTCTTTGCTTGCGGGGTTAATCGCATATATCCCAGCGAAAACTCCTGTTTTTTCTTTCCCCTCCGCAATGCGGTCTGCTTCCGGCTTGTTCGCCGATTTTTTAATATATTTTTTTACTTCGTCATCCGCTTTCCAACCGATATCAATCCATTTTTGCGCAAGCTCTGGAGAAACAACTATAAATGTCGCCCCAAATATGGTGTCTGGACGAGTTGTAAATACTTCCACGGTATGTTTGCCGTCTTCCTGCCCCAAAATATCATTAAGTTGAAATTTTATGAGCGCTCCTTCGGACTTACCCACCCAATGACGCTGGGCAATTTTTACCTTTTCTGACCAGTCTATTTTTTCAAGATTTTTCAATAATTTTTCCGCGTAATCGGTTATCTTGAAAAACCATTGCTCCAATTCTTTTTTGCCGACTTCGCTGCTGCAACGCTCGCATTTCCCCGCTACGACTTGCTCATCAGCCAAAACAGTCTTACAACTCGGACACCAATTAACACTCGCTTTCTTCCGATATGCGAGACCTTTTTTGAACATCTGCACGAATACCCACTGCGTCCATTTATAATATTCCGGATCGTAAGTTTCAACTTTCTCGTTCCAAGCAAAACCGTTGCCAATAGATTCCAACTGTTTATAAAATCTTTTCTCTGAAATTTTTGCCTGGTCCATCGGATGAGCTCCGATTTTTAAAGCGTAATTTTCTGAATGTATCCCGAACCCATCAAGTCCTATCGGCTCCAAGACGTCATAGCCCTGCATTCTCTTGAAACGCCCATAGATATCCGCTCCGGTAAAGGCGTACATATTCCCCACATGCAAACCTTCTGCAGAAGGGTACGGAAACATCATTAGGTTGTAGAATTTGCCCTTGCCTTTTGGTTTATTCAAACCCGGCTCGTAAGTTTTATCTTCCAGCCATTTTTTTTGCCACTTTTTCTCTATCTTTTGAAAATCATACTTGGACATATCAACAATGTCTAAATATTCTCCTTTCGCAATTGAAGGTGGCGACCTTGTGTCTCGGCTTGAGGCGCGACGACGAAAGTGTAATCAACCGGATTACATTGAGGAGGAGTAACGATAAGACGAGCCAAGGTCGCCCCTCCCTGCGGGGTAATGGAATTTTGTCCAAATCCTGCGTTCTTCTGGCTCAATGTATCAAGGGTTTGATACACTCTCGCCCTCACGCCTTGGATTTGAGGCAAAATTCCTATTATCAATTGTGAAAAAGAATATTTAGCCATTGCTAGTAATTCTACTTGCGAAATTGCCTTTTCTCAAGTTAAAAACGCTCGTATAATTATATTAGTTCTTATTAAATAATCCGAGGAACAAAATGTTACTGGCGTTAACACTTGCACTCCAAGTAGCTGTTAATCCACCAGACTCGATCTTGAGAAAACTGAACTTTGACCCCAAAGAAGAACTAGTAATATCAAAAGACAGTATTAACCTCGAAAATCTGGATTATGGCGGGTGCCTCGAAACGAGAACGATATACCCCGTAGATATCCAGAGATTTTTTGGCGTTGGAAAGGGCAGAACCGTTAAACTTCAAGAATGTTTCGTCGCAGGCACAGAACTGAAAGAAAAGCTGGTTATTATAACTTATTATGACAAGGGGTTGGGAATCAAAACGCCGATTGCGTTCGTCGCAGCGACACGAAATGATTCCACGATGAAACACGAAGAGGTTTGGGGAAAGGCGGACTTGGGTTTTATTACTAGGGGAAAAACCACAAGGATTTGGCTTACTCTTATGCCCGAACCAAAACGCAGTGTAAGAGATCAATTAATTGACCTCCTGCTCGTAGGATACAAATCCGCAGGAAAAAATAAATAAACCCGCTTTAAAGGCGGGTTTCTGATTTGAAATTTAAATACTACATCGCACAATCAATCATCGCTTCACCATAGGCTAGGAGCAAGCGTTCGCGAATCTTGTTCGCATAATCATCACTAATCACGCCTTTTGCCGATTGAATAGCAAGATATGTTTCCCAAAACAAAGGAGGTAAACAAGCTAAATATTGGACATGGAATCCGATAATCATATTCTCTTTCACCGATTCGGCCGACTCTATTCGTTGGGGCGCGTCTTTTAGTGTGGCGCGAATCTTCACTGCATCAGATTCAGTAAATATACCAAGAGATATGTTTTCCTTAATTTCTTGTTCGCGCTCTTCGGGAGAATGAATTAACAAATGATCCACAATATGGGCAATTTCATCATCGCTGTGATCATCCAAAATCTCAGGAAGACCGCAATTGGGAAGGTCTAAGCGGAGAATAGTCGCATCAGCCGAAGATATGACGCCGTCTTTTTCCATTTCAGCGACAAGGGCCTCACCCTCTTTCGTAGTGAAAAACGCATCGCTTTCCACCAAATCCTTACCGATTTTCCTATGAGGCCTGGGTTCGCCACAATTACACGAGAAAATTGTTGCTTGCATGACCCACCTCCTCAATTGGTTGTGATTTCAGAAATATCTGATTAGAACTGTTGGAAAGTATGCGACACTACTAATTACTAGTCAATATCAAAAACAACGGTCGCATTATTCATTATTTCGCGAGACATTTCTTCAAAAGCGATATCTTTAATCTGCGCTAATCTTTTCACAACCTCTATAACATATACAGGCTCGTTTCTTTTGCCACGATGAGGAACGGGGGTCACATACGGTGCATCCGTCTCGGACAAAATCCTGTTTACGGGAATTGATTTTATTATCTCGTCATAATCCCGAACAAAAGTTATCACCCCACCGAGGGTGAAATAAAAACCCAAATCTAAAAGATTTTTAGCATCGTCTTCTGTGCCGGTAAAAAAATGAATTACGCCGGGTGGATTATTTAATAAGTTTTTGTTCGCCTTGAATATCTCAATCAAATCTTCAAACGCGCTTCTGCAATGTATCATAAGCGGTTTCTTCACCTCCAGAGCTAGTTCTATCTGTTTTAAAAATGCCTCTTTCTGTTTCTTTTTTGCTAGTTCAACATCACCTTCTAGTCTAAAATAATCCAAGCCGCACTCTCCTATTGCGACAACCTTGTTGTCTTTGGCTAGCTTTTTATATAAATCGTAGTCAAAAATTTCCCCGCTTTTCGACTTAGCTGACCTTAGCTCGTTTTTATCATGATGAGATGACCCAGATGCGTGAGTGGGGTGTAGGCCCACAGAGGCCCAGACCCCCGGAAATTCATACGCGGACTTAACAGCGTCTTCTGAAGTCGATTCTTCGGTACCCACGTTTATAATACCCACACCACCCTTAAAAGCTCGCTCTATCACTTCTTTGCGATCAGCATCATATGCAGCAAACTGCGCATGAGTATGCGCGTCCAAAAAGTTTAATCCCATCCTATTCAAACCCCTAATTTTGGCCTCAGGCTCTTTCTCTCTGCCATATAGACGACTGTTTCACTAGCAAGAACAGCGATTGGGACAGAAAGCAAAATCCCTATAAACCCACCAACCTGTCCCCCGGCTAAAAGAGAGATAACAACTATTACAGGATGAATCTTCACTGCCTTGCCCATTATGACCGGGATTAAAATATGATTCTCTAGCTGTTGAACAATAAAGAAGAATGCAAACGTGTAAAGGCCGAGAGATAAAGAATCAGAAATAGCAACCATAAAAGCTACTGCCCCCGCGATAACTGGTCCGATTATCGGAACTATTTCAAAAACCGCAGCTAAGAGTCCCAAGATTAGAGGGTACTTCACGCCCAAAAGCCACAAACCGAAACCGACAACTGTTCCGATTAGCAAACTCAAAACCAATTGTGTCGCAAAACATCGCTTAACCTTAAGTTTAAAACGAGTGAAAATAGTAAGAACACCCCTCTCATATGCATCAGGCAGAATAACTCTCAAGAGACGTTCCGGGCCATCTTTTTCAACCGATAAATAGAATGCGATTATAAAAGTGGATAGGACAAGAACTGCCTGGGTGAACACTTTTGATACAGCACTTGTTACAGAGACATTTGTCGCCGATATAATACCCAATACCTTATCGAAAGTTACGGTGAAATTGGTTATAAGGGACTTAGGAAGACTAAAGCCGAAAAAAGCAGACATTATTTTATTGATATAAATAATGAAGTCGCCAGCCTCAACTATAATTATCGGTATTATGAAATAAACTATTGTCCCAAGAACAATCAATCCCACCAGGAAGACAAATATTGTACCCAAAAGACGATTTATTTTTTTTCTCTGAAGCATGCTCACCACTGGATCAATGCCCATAGAAATGACTATAGAAACTACAAGAACTCCTACGGCGTTTCTTGCAAGATAAAAGATAAGGATTAAGATCAGAAAAACAAAAATCTGCCAAAACGTTCTCCAGCTTACTTCAAATTTTAAAACCTCTGGCATCTTAGAATGTGTTTACATTCTAAGCATATCACGAAAAGATTTTTCCTTAAAAGGCCCAATGACGGCAAAATTTAACGTTTTTTCCGTTAAAATTTCATTTGCAACCTTCTGGATATCTTCAGCACTAACTGCTCTTATTTCTTTAATCAATTCTTCTGGGGTTTTGAGCTCCAAACCCATAATTTCTGGCATGCCATAAAAATACCCCAATTCATCCGATGTTTCGAGAGAAAGATAGAGGTGTCCAGCGATATGGTCTTTGGCTCGGACAAGCTCTTCTTCGGAAACCTTCTCCTCCTTGAAACGCTTGAATTCTTGAAGCCCCGCTTTTATGACTTCTTCTATTTTTTGGTGGTTGATACCAGCTGACATAGCAACATAACCATGGTCAGTTGATAAATCCGCGCCGGCATTAACATAATAAGCGGCCCCAAGTTCATCTCTTATTTTTTGAAAGAGTCGCGAACTCATACTACCGCCCAGAATATCGCATAAAACTTCAAGCGCGTAACGCCTTTCGTCCTTCGCATCAAACGCGCGAAAACCCATTACCAGGTGGGTTTGGTCCGATTCTTTGAATTTTACAAGTTCTTTCGGTTCGGCTTGCTCATCTATGACTTTCAATTTTTCTCCTTTTAAATCTGGCCTCAGCCCTCCAAAATAAGATTTTATTTGTTCTTCTAAGCCGTTGTCTTTAAAACCGCCAGATATCACAATTGTGGTCGCCTGCGGCAAATAATGTTTGCTTCTATATTTTATAAAATCGTCACGCTTCAACGATTGTATAACTTCTTTCCTGCCCGCTATATCCCAACCGGCTGGCTGATCGCCATAGAGAAGTTCTGTAAATAAATCCTGGATTTTTCTCTGCGGCACATCTTCGTACATATTTATTTCCTCTATTATTACTCCTTTTTCTTTCTCTATTTCGGCTTCGTTAAAAACTGGATTCAAATACAAATCGGAGATGATTTCTAATAATTTCTCAGTAGAATCGTTTTTTGATTTGGCATAATAACTAGTAAATTCTCTGGAGGTAAACGCATTATATTGCGCGCCCAAACCATCCAGTTCGGAGGAAATTGTAAGCGCACTCGGTCTTTTCTTGGTTCCCTTGAAGCACATGTGTTCCAAGAAATGAGAAAGTCCGTTTATATCTTTTGTTTCGTATTTTGATCCCGCCTCAACCAAAACAGCAACGGAGGTTGCAAAACTCGATGGCTGCGGAACAAGAATCACGCGAAGACCGTTATCCAGTTTAAATTTCTTAAAATTTGCCATTTAAATAATCTTTTAATTCTTTAATTTTCACTCTTTTTTGTTTTGTTGTATCTCTATCGCGCACAGTAACGTCATCCTTTTCTAAACTATCAAAATCAACTGTAATACAATAAGGCGTACCTATTTCGTCTTGGCTATAATATCGCTTGCCGATATTTCCCCTAGCATCCCAAGCAATCGCTAAGTCTTTTTTGAGGTCATGATAAATCTTATCCGCTAGCTTAGTAAGCTGTGGCTTGTTGGCTAAAAGCGGGAAAACTGCGGCCTTATATGGGGCTATTTTAGGGCTTAGCTTCAATACGACCCTATCGCCATCTTCCTCGTAAGCGTCACAGAGTAGCGCAAGCAAAATCCTATCAACTCCGGCGGAGGGCTCAATAACATACGGGACGATCTTTTCTTTGGCTTCCTCGTCAAGGTACGACAAGTCCTTGCCCGAAGCTTTGATATGCGCCCGCAGGTCAAAATCGCCTCTATTTGCGATGCCCTCTATCTCTTGCCAACCGAATGGGAATTTGTATTCAATATCGGTCGTCGCTTTGGAATAATGGGCCCTATCTTCTTTTTTCTGTTCGGTTAGACGAATGTTTTTAAGTCCTATAGATTTGTACCACTTTTCGCGGTCCTTGACCCATATCTTAAAAGCTTTTTCGTCCTCGCCAGGGCGCACAAAATATTCAACTTCCATCTGTTCAAATTCGCGAGTGCGAAAAATATAATCCTTAGGATTTATTTCGTTTCTGAAAGCTTTGCCAATTTGTGCAATACCGAACGGAATTTTAACTCGCATCGTATCAACAACATTTTTAAAATTAACGAATATGCCTTGAGCAGTTTCGGGACGGAGATATGCAGCCGCAGAAGTCTCCTCCGCAGGACCAATATTTGTCTTGAACATCAAATTGAATTGTTTCTTATCCGTAAGTTCCCCGCCACAATCCTGACACCTATTAGTTTCCAATTGATCGGCTTTAAATCTATGATGACATTTTTTGCATTCAACTAATGGGTCGGAGAACCCACCAACATGACCGGATGCCTCCCAAACTTTCGGATTCATAACTATTGAAGCATTAAGCCCCACTACATCATCGCGAGAGCGAACCACATCGTGCCACCACGCCTGCTTGATATTGAATTTCATTTCCACGCCCAAAGGTCCGAAATCATAGAATCCAGCGATACCACCATAAATATCGGAACTCGGATAAATAAAACCCCGACGTTTGGCTAAACTTGTGATTTTCTCCAACAAATCCATTTTCTAAATATAGCTTGCGATGACTTACGGCACAACTCTGCCACCAACCTGCCCAATCGTTATGTCATCGGGCAATGAAGAATTGATAGCGATGTCCGAGCTCAAAAATTCCAACCCCGTGAAATTGTCCAAAGCCTTGAATTTAGTTTCTCCCAATAGAGGCTGAAAACCTCCAACTTGCGAGGCAAAAGGCACCGCTTCAATTTGGAAAATGGCCTCAACGGGATCGCTCAAAACGCCCGTTGTCGCAGCAATTCCATCAATATTCCAAATCATTGTTCTTGATGATTCATCATATAAAGGAACGGAGTTTATATTGCTCTTCACTTGTCCGGTAAAAGACACTCCGGGCTCAAGAGCAGAGCTAAGAACCACATCCTTAATGTCGGTTGAGTAATTCCTTACAATCCAATGGACCGAATATTGCGTCTTTTGCCCGACCTTGGGCGGGATAAAGCCGTAGTTAACAAATAGCGCTGAGGCATCTCGATAAAGGACTTTAGCGTCTACAATAACCAGACCGGAAACCTTTGTTTCCAAATTCGTCGAAACTCTCGTTTTTGAGGCGGACAAGTAGTAAGGGACCGAAGGCGAGGTCATTTCAGCGCCGAAACGAAGATAAAAATTTTTATCACTCAAACGGCGTGCCGGGAATATATTTTTCAGCTTCAATTCCAAACTGATCTCGCCAGAACTCCCGGGATCAAGCAAGCGGAACGCGGTAATCTTGGACGCGTCCCAGACCACCGAACCTCGGAGCGAATCTACGATTCCATTAGTTGATATTACATTTGAGTCGAAGAGCTCGCTTGAAAAAACAGCTTTGATTTGCGCATCGGCGAGAGCAATTCCAGTATTGTTTTGATATTTTATTGTATACACCAGACGATCGCCTATCCTCGCTACATAATCAGAACGACCGTTTAACAATACTTCTAATTTCAGAGGTGATGGCGCGACGCCAAAAGTTATGGCTTCCTCTTTTATTGGAAAGTCCTTACCTAAGAAAATTGCCGAAACTACCACTGGAATAGTAAGACTGTCCCCCTCATTGCCACTAAACACACCCTCTATTTTTAAACTGCCAGTAGAACCATGTCTTAACTCACCAAGGCGCCAGTAGTTGTTCAAAGAACTAGGAGCAAGACTCCCGGAAATGAATTTAAATTGTTGAGGATATTTGGCCTCAAGGGCGATTTCAGGAAAATCATAATCTGAATTGTTTTTATAAATAATCTCAACGCTCAAATTGGAACCAGAAAGGACTTGGGTCGGTTTTTTAATCTCGAGGTCTATCGCATTTTTTTCTATAAGAACGTCGTAGTTTTTATTAACCTTAAAACGCGATTTGATATCGGCGGAATAAGACAGGGATGCTCCTATTCCATAACTTGTCCCAACGTCCCCGATTGGCAGAAGTTTGTATGTTTTTTTAGTAAAACTACCCGCGCCAATGTCACCGATTGACTCTGTAATCGCGCCAGGATTATCCGAACCATTCAAATTAACTATTTTATCAGGAAGGTTTATTGTAAGTTCCGCCTGACTTAATAGCCGATCTCCGCTGTTCGAAAGATCTACCACAAGCTCAAAAGGAACACCACGATAAACTTTATCCGGCCCCTTAATATCAAGAGAAACATTGCTCCCGCCACTAAAATGAAAGAAGTATAAAATCCCCGCACCGATGATTACTACAGGTAAGAGTACTGCGATAATCATCAAAATCTTCATCCATCGCGGGAGAGAAAGCATCTCTTCCGAATCATCAACAACCCTACCCGCAATATCTTCAAG
>JBBTYZ010000021.1:0-18360 GCA_038061595.1 Patescibacteria group bacterium
TAATCACGAACTTAGAGGTTAATATTGCGAATTATCCCTTTGCTACAATTGACCCGAATGTGGGTGTAGTTCCGGTTCCTGATGAACGTTTGGACAAACTAACCAAGCTTAGTGGTTCAAAAAAAACTATTCCGGCGGTGGTGGAATTTTATGATATTGCTGGCTTAGTGAAAGGCGCGAATGCTGGGGAGGGTTTGGGAAACAAATTTTTATCGCATATTCGAGAGGTGAATGCTATTTTGCAAGTTGTTCGTGTGTTTAGGGGTGGAGACATAATTCATATTGAAGGGGGAGTGGATCCGGTGAGAGATATTGAAATAATAAGAACCGAATTGATTCTGAAGGATTTGGATACAGTCACAAAAAGACTTGTTAAGGCAGAAGCTGATGCGAGGACTGGTAATAAAGATATGATACGAATAAAAGATGAATTAGTTTCGGCAAAAACCGAGCTTGAAAAAGGCGGTTCGCTTTTAGGCAAAAAAACAGGAGACCTTAACCTTTTGACATCAAAACCAACATTTTTCCTTTTAAATGGTAGTGTGGAAGACGTTGACGATAAATTAAAAGAAAAACTTAAAGAGCTTAACGCCGATTACCTTGTTTTAGATTTAGCGGAGGTTAAACAAATTCCCGATTTAATAAAAAAAGCATACGAGGTCTTGAATTTAATTAGTTTTCTCACGACCGGTGAAGACGAAACAAGGGCTTGGACGATAGAGAGGGGGATGAAAGCGCCCCAGGCAGCGGGAGTAATTCATACCGATTTTGAGAATAAATTTATCCGAGCAGAGGTGGTGAATTGGACTAAACTCTTAGAAGCGGGAAGTTGGAATGGAGCCAAACAAAAAGGATGGCTTCGTTTGGAGGGCAAGGAGTATGTAGTTCAAGACGGAGACGTGATGGTTATCCGTCACGGTTAGGTTCGTGTTATTATTTATCTAAATATGAGTTATGAGCTTACGCTCCCGCACTATGCGGGTCCTTTAGATAAGCTTTTGGAGCTTATAGAGGAGAAAAAAATGGAGATAACAGAGATAAGCTTAGCTGTTGTGACGGCTGATTTTTTGGATTATTTAAGGAAATTAGAAGGAGAACACTTAGACCCGATTCTTGTTACTGATTTTTTAGTGATTGCCTCAAAACTCGTTCTTATAAAATCACGCGCTCTTTTGCCGTCCTTGGAGATTTCGGAAGACGAAGAATTAGACATTAAAAATTTGGAAGCGCGTCTTAAGATTTATGCCGAGTTCAAGTTGGCAAAAGACTATTTAAGAAAAAATTGGAGCGATATGCCCAAAATGTCTTCGCGGGTGCTTTTTATGTCTTTGGGGCCGTCATTCTACCCTCCATCTAACCTGAAAAAAGATGATTTTGTGAACATTTTGGCTACGATAACGAACGAACTGCAAAGAATTTTTAAACCAGTTGAGATTGTCAAAACAGAAATAATAAACTTAAAGAAAAAAATAGAGGAAATTATACAAAAACTTACTAGTAAACCAACAATTTTTAAAGACCTCGCAGAAAAAGGTTCTCGAAACGAGCTTGTTGTCATTTTTTTGGCAATTTTACACCTTATAAAAGATCAGTTAATCAATGTGGAACAAGCTAAGAATTTCCACGAAATTACGATTGTAAAGAAGGAGAAGGTGGGCTAATATACAAAAAATGGAAAACAATTCCCCAAAAATTGCTGAGTTAGAAGTGCTTTTATTCCATTACGGCGAACCCCTTCCGATGAAGAAGATATCGCGTCTTATTGGTGTAAAAGAATCAGAGTGCAAAGAGTTGGTTGGAGTGCTGGCTAGTTCTCTGCAAAATAATGAATACTCCGGTTTAATGATTTTGGAAGATGGCGATGCTGTTCAGCTTGTCTCAAAGCCTGGATTAGCCTCCGTTAACGAAAAATTAACTAAAGAAGAATTCAGAGAAGAACTTACTCCCGCAGGACTCGAGGCGCTTACTATTATTGCTTACCTCGGTCCGATACCTCGCATGACATTAGATTATATAAGAGGAGTAAATTCCAGCTTCACCTTAAGAGCTCTTTTAATGCGCGGACTTATAGAGCGCAGTGAGAGCGCTAAAAGGAAAAATATTTATGAATATAAGGTCAGCTTTGATTTCTTGAAGCATATGGGCCTGGGAAGTATTCAAGAATTACCGGAATACGAAAAATATAAAGACATATTGAGTAAATTCGACGTGCCACAAATAGCATGAGAATGAATTTAAAAACACAAGGCTTAATCTTAACGATTTTAATATTGTTCTCCGTAACTGTCACAAAACTTAGGGTTGTGCCAACCTTGAGTATTACTAAAGCAGATAATGTTCCAGTCAGCATAACTGATTCAAAGCCCTATAATTTGTCTTATAGACAGGCGAGTTTGGTAGGGGTTGAAACGCCGTTTGAGATAACTCACGCCCCTATAAGGAATTGGAGTGTCTTGGATCCGAAAATCAATGCGCAGGCGGTTCTTATAGATTCGTTGGATGATAACTACCCATTTCTGCGGTACAACACTTACAAAGAATGGCCGCTTGCATCGCTTACGAAACTTATCTCATCCGTGGTTGTTTTTGAGGATATCGGGATAAATAAAAAGGTTTCAGTTAGTCAAAATGCCGTTGATACTGAGGGGAATGCCGGTGAATTACGTTCCGGCGAGGTTTATACCGCTAGGGATCTATTGAAAATAATGTTATTGCGTTCTTCAAACGATGCGGCAGTCGCTTTTGAGGAATATTTAGGCAAGGATGGATTTGTAAAATTAATGAATGATAAAGCGCACGAACTTGGAATGACGTCCACTAAATTTTATGACGCCTCTGGTCTCGATGATAATAATAAAGGGACAGCGTCCGATATGTTACGCCTTGCCAAATATATTTTAGAAAGTGAGCCAGATATATTAAATTGGACAAGAATAACACAAACATTGGTTCAACCAATAAATGACACGACTTCGCGCGAACTTTTGAACATAAACGGTTTGGTGAGTGAAAATAATTTCTTTGGAGGAAAGACGGGCACATCCGACAAGGCCAGGCAAAACCTCCTCGCAATTTTTTCTTTGGATGGAAAGAAAATAATTTTGATAATCTTAGGGAGCGAAGACAGGATGGCGGATGCTAAGTCACTTATGGCGTGGGTGAAGTCAGCGTATCAATTCTAATGGTAATTTTTGAAGCAGTAAGAGTTTTAATAATATCCGCAGTCGCTTTCATAGTGGCACTTCTTATTACCCCGATAGTGGAAAACCTTCTTTATAAATTTAATTTAAGAAAAAGGAATATAAGAGATGCGAAGAGTGCTCCGATTTTCTACGAGCATCACAAAGATAAAGCTAATACGCCGACTATGGGAGGTGTTATTATTTGGGCAACCGTCTTGGGGTTGGCCCTTGTTTTCTGGGTATTAAGATTTTTCTTGGACGGATTCGCTAATTATTTCAACTTCATTAATCGAGCGGAAACCTATCTACCTTTAGCCGCACTATTTTTTACCGCGATTGTGGGTTTGGTGGACGACATGTTTGGAATCCTAGGGAAAGGGCCACATGGCGGTGGGCTAGCTATAAAACATAAACTTATTCTGTATTTTTTGGTTGCTCTAGTTGGTGCTTGGTGGTTTTATTTTAAGCTCGGGTTCGATATTTTATATATTCCTTTTGTAGGAAACATTGCTATCGGAGCATGGTATATCCCAGTTTTCATTTTCATACTGGTTGCGACCGCATTTTCTACTAACGAAACGGACGGTCTAGACGGTCTTGCGGCTGGTGTTTTATTTTTTGCCTTCAGCGCAATGGCCGTTGTCGCCTTCGTTCTTGAGCGCTATGATCTTGCCGTTATGAACGCGGCTATCTTAGGAGCCCTGCTTGCTTTTGCTTGGTTTAATATTTACCCCGCGAGATTTTTCATGGGGGACACCGGCTCAATGTCTTTGGGAATAACGCTGGGTGTTATGGCGATGCTTACGAATACGGCTCTCTTCCTCCCATTTTTCGGATTTATTCTGGTTATAGAATCACTTTCCGTCATAATCCAGGTTGGAAGCAAGAAAATAAGAAAGAAGAAAGTGTTTTTATCGGCTCCGATACATCATCATTTTCAAGGTTTGGGCTGGCCGGAAAGCCAGATAACTATGCGTTTTTGGATTATTTCTGCCGTGGCCACGATTCTCGGCCTTGTTCTTTTCTTTCTCGCCAGGTTTGTCTGATTTTAGACAGATTCTGTGTTAAAATTCCTATTGAAGGATGATAACTACTCTTATAAAGAACGGTCTTGTTTATGATGGAAGCGGTTTGGAACCCGTGCGCAAAGACATTCTTATCCGAAACGAACGAATCGCTCGTTTGGGTGATTTCTCAAGGAAAAAAGCCGATGTTGTGATTGATGCTACAGGCGCTTTGGTTTTGCCTGGTTTTATTGACATTAATTCTTCGGTAGACCATTACCTGGATATTCTTTCTGCGGACGGCGGAGCGGAAAATTTGAAGAAGGGGATTACAACCGCTATCGGTGGAAATTGCGGATCATCTTTAGCGCCAAGCTCCGGCGTTGGTTCTTTGAAATCTGTGAGAAAGTGGGGAGATGTTTCAAAAGTTAATGTTGGTTGGCACACAGTTCAGGAATTTCTAAAAATTTTAGAGAAAAGAAAAATAGCTTTGAATTTCGGGACGCTCGTCGGCCACTCTACAATAAGAAGATCGATAATCGGTGAAGATTTTAGAGATTTAACCGATAGGGAGATGGCCACTTTTAAGAAAATGATTGTGGAATCGTTTAAAAACGGAGCTTTTGGTTTTTCAACTGGTCTTGAGTTCGCTCATTCAAAAAAGGTTGGACAAAACGAAATCTTAGAATTAGTTCGCGTAGTCGCAGCCCATAAGCGGATTTATGCAACCCACTTGCGTGATCTCAATAATGAAACTGGGTTTAAAAACTCAATTGAAGAAATTTTTGACCTCGCTAAAATAACTGGTGCGAATGTGGAGATAAGCCACCTCTTGCCTTTGAATGGATTAGGAAATGAATATTTAGAAGCAAAGTCATTGATTGAGAGGGAGACGGCGGATACTCATATTAATTTCGATTGTTATTCAATACCACGTGTAGCTTATCCCGTATATCAACTCCTTCCTAAACCCGTGAAAGAAGGTAATTTGGAAACGATGTTAAAACAGATTAATTCAGAATATCTCGAAGCGAGTATCTTGAAGCATTTCAAAAATATCAATCCCGACAGTCTGACTTTATACAACCTTCAGGGCTCGCTAAAATTTCTATCAGGAAAAACATTAAAACAACTTTCCGAAAGCTTCGATATGAAATCAGAGCAAGCTCTTTTGAAAGTTATGAGACTATCTCATTTGAGGGCGGTTGTTCTTTTGGGAATAGTTGACGAACAGTCCTTGGAAGAATTTTTGGCTTCACCTTCGTCAATCATCGCATCCGGCGGTTTGAATTTCTCCCCCGTTTTTACTGATTTTCTGAAGTGGGCTAAGGACAATAGTAAGATTTCCCTTCAAGCGGCGGTCATGAAAACAACATCAATTCCAGCTAAAAAATTAGGCATAAAAAAGAGGGGACTATTGAAAGAAGATTATTATGCCGACCTCGTTCTACTAAGAGACTTTAAACCGACCGAAGTTATAGTAAATGGCGCCCTCGTCTTGGAGAATAACGCTATAAAGAACCATTCCAAGGGGCGAGTATTAAGATACGCCGATTAATAAAATGCGTTCATCTTCTCAACCGGATTACGTTTTTATCACTCTCACAGTCCTCCTGACTATTTTTGGTTTAGTGATGCTCTCCAGCGCGTCCTCGGATCTTGCGAGGGCCAGGTTTGGCGACTCTTATTATTACATCAAACATCAGCTTTCAAATGGATTTTCCTTCGGTGTAATAGGGTTTCTTTTGGGCTCTTTTTTTCATTATCGGAAACTCCAGAAAATATCCATATTTCTACTTTTAGGAACAATAGTTCTTCTGATTCTAGTTTTTTCACCGCTCGGTTTCTCGACAAAAGGTTCCGCGCGCTGGCTTGATATTGCGGGAATGTCTATCCAACCAGCTGAAATATTAAAATTAACTTTCCTTCTCTATCTCGCTTCATGGCTCAGCAAAAGCAATTTAAGGGCAAAGAGTTTTGCCGGAGGTTTTTTGCCATTCCTGTTTTGGATTGGTGCGGTGTCGCTTCTTTTAATTATTCAGCCCTCGACGACAACCGCCGTAATAATCTGCGCTTCTTCATTAATCGTTTATTTTATGGGCGGAGCCCGTTTAAATTTTATCGCCGGCTCTATCGCCATGGCCTTATTGGCCTTTTCAGTGCTGGTCTATGTCACTCCGTATCGGTTACAAAGAGTTACGGCCTTCCTTAATCCGCAGGAGGGTGAGTTAGATAAGAGTTATCACTTGAACCAAGCCCTACTCGCGATTGGTTCTGGCGGATTAACCGGTGTGGGCTATGGAGAATCAACTATAAAAATAAAATCTCTTCCGGAACCTATCGGAGACTCAATTTTCGCCGTTATTGCCGAAGAGTTGGGTTTCATAGGCGGGGGAGTTTTGATTTCCCTTTTTGCGCTTTTTGTTTGGCGCGGTTTCAGGATAGCGAAACGAGCCCCCGACAGTTTTGGAAAGTTGCTCACGATTGGTTTTGTGTCTTTAATTGGTTTTCAGGTTTTTATAAATATTTCTGCAATATCCGGTCTGATACCGCTTACAGGAGTACCGTTGCCTTTCATAAGTTATGGCGGTACCGCTCTTGCGGTACTTCTAACGATGTGTGGAATAATCGTGAATGTTTCAAAACATAAATAAGGTTTAGAATAAAACAATGAACATGGGCAAAAGAAATATCAGAGTGCTTTTAACCGGCGGGGGAACGGGTGGTCACATCTACCCGCTTGTGGCGGTAGCCGAGGAGTTTATTAAAATAAAAGATGTTAATGCGCGGATTAATTATCTCGGTCCCAAAAGTGATTTAAATGAAGAATTCGAACGTCGCGGTATAAAAATTTCTCTTATGCTCTCTTCAAAACTAAGACGCTATTTTGATCTGCGTAATTTTATAGATGTGCCAAAGTTTTTCCTAAGTTTATTACAAGCTCTCGCAAAACTTTATTTTTTGATGCCCGATGTTATTTTTTCAAAAGGGGGCCCGGGAGCGCTTGCAGTTGTTCTCGCCGCAAGGTTCTACTTCATACCTGTTGTTATCCATGAATCCGATGCTGTGCCGGGGTTAACTAATCGAATCTCCGCTTTTTTTGCAAGCAAAATCTTGATTTCTTTTGCCGGGGCAGAAACCTATTTCAAAAAGTCTAAAGTGGTTTTTTCGGGAAACCCCATAAGATCGGGGCTTTTTGAGGATATAATTCCTCTTTCCGAAGCAAAGAAGAGGTTGGGTTTCGGGGGCGACGAACCACTGATTCTGGTTTTGGGTGGTTCACAGGGTTCGGTGCGGATAAATAATTTCATTATTGATAACCTAGAAAGCCTGACTTCGCTTGCCCAGATTTATCATCAAACTGGAATAAACAATTTTATAGAAGTTGGAAAAGCAGTCCCAGTACCACCGAAACAGTATAAGGCGTCAGCTTATTTTGATATTGTCGGTTTAAGACAAGCTTTGAATGCCGCGGATATCGTGATTTCTAGAGCGGGCGCGGGTGCGATTTATGAAATTGCGGCATTCGGAAAACCATCAATCTTAATCCCTCTTAAAGAATCAGCCGGAGATCATCAGAGAGCAAACGCATACGAATACGCTCGAATGGGAGCGTGCGAAATACTCGAGGAAGATAATTTTAAAATAAACATATTAATTACGGCGGTAAAAGATATTTTGAAGAATGGTGACCGTTATCAGAATATGCGGGAGAAAATATCCCAGTTTTTCAAACGAGACGCTGCAAGGACTATCGCGGAAGAAATCATTAAATTAGCTTAGCCATTGCTGTATCGGCTGATATTTCAGTTGGAGGCTGATTTTGCGGTATAATAGGATAATGGAGGTAAGAGTAAGATTTGCGCCATCTCCCACGGGTTTTTTCAATTTAGGCAATGCCCGTACCGCCCTCTTTAACTGGCTTTATGCCAAGCATGTGGGGGGTAAGTTTTTGTTGCGTATTGAGGACACCGACAAGGAGCGCTCCAAAAAAGAATATGAAAAAAACATCATTGAGGGTTTGGAGTGGCTTGGTTTGGAGTGGGATAAGAAAGAGTTTTCAAGACAGAGTGAGCGACTTGATGTTTATGAGAAATATCTCACAAAACTCCTCAAAGAAGACAAGGTTTATTATTGTTTCTGTACCGCCGAGGAATTAGAGTTCGAACGTCAGGCCCAGCTCACGCAAGGTCTGCCTCCAAAATATAGCGGACGATGTCGTAATCTTGGAGAAGAAGAGGCTAATAAGCGTCTTAAGTCTGAACGCGCCGTCATCCGTCTAAAGATGCCCGAAAAAACCATCTCGTTTAATGATGTTGTGCGGGGCAGGGTTGAATTTAATACAGCTTTAATTGGAGATATTATTATCGCCAAAAATTTAAGAGACCCGCTCTATAATTTTTCTGTAGTCGTTGACGACCACGAAATGAAGATAACTCATGTGATAAGAGGCGAAGATCACCTTTCTAACACCCCGAAACAAATAGCTTTGTACGAAATCATGGGTTTTGAACACCCAATTTTTGCGCATCTACCGCTTCTTTTGGGGCCGGATAAAAAGAAACTCTCCAAACGCTTTGCTGACGTCGCCTTAATGGATTATAAAAAATCAGGATTTCTCGCTGATGCTATGGTCAATTTTCTTGGACTCTTGGGCTGGCACCCTCAGGAAGACAGAGAGGTCTTGAATCGAGAGGAGCTTGTCGCAGAGTTTGAACTTAAGCGAGTGCAAAAAGGCGGAGCGGTATTCAATCCAGAAAAATTGGAATGGCTTAACGCCCACTATATTAAGTTATTGAAAGTTGACGAGCTCGCCGAACTTCTAAAAGATTATGTCCCAAAAGATTGGTCTGCGAAAAAAGATTTGTTCAAAAGAATAATTGCAGTTGAAAAAGACAGGACAAGAAAGTTGAGCGATTTTAAGAATTCGGCTCAATTCTTTTTTGAAGTGCCGGATTATGACAAAAAAATGCTTGCTTGGAAAAATACCGAAGGCGATAAAATTATTAATAATTTAAAATTGGTTTTGAATGTTGTGCAAGGAGTAGATGACGACGAATCTTTTAGAACAAATGCCGAACGCGAGATCATGCTTGTTACTAATAAGGAAGGGAGAGGAGAAGTTTTGTGGCCCTTAAGAGTTGCTCTTTCAGGCCGCGAAAACTCACCCGGCCCTTTTGAGATAATCCAGGCAATAGGTAAGGAAGAAACCGTTAAAAGAATTGAAAATGCGATTAAAAAACTTTCTTAATAGAAGCACAATAATTATTGTTGGATTGGTTTTTATTATCTCAACACCAATGGTTTTTGCTGAAGATTTGCCTCAGGCGACGAGCACGCCTCTTTCCGCTGCAGATAGTTTGCGCCAGGCAATTGACGGAAAGGCCACAGAGCTTCAAAAATTGCAGGTAGAGAGAGATGCCTTGGAAAAGAACCTGGGTCAGGTTGGCGCTTTAAAAACCTCGCTCTCGAAGGAGATAAAGACTATAGATTACAACATAAACCAATTGAATTTTTCTATCCAAGCGAACAAATTGACTTTGCAAAAATTAGGTCTGGAAATCGAATCATTAAGCGGGGATGTCCGTGGAATCGAAAGTGATATAGAAAATAAGAAATCCGCTATCAAGGAATTATTCGTTCGTCTTCAACAAAGAGATAAGGAAAATTTTTTGATAACCTTTATTAAAAATGCCAGTTTAGCTCAGAGCGTGACCGAGCTCCAGAATATAGTTTTGCTCCAGAGAAATCTTTCCGAAATTTCTGCTCAGTTGAGGGAATTTCAGGATCGACTGGTTCAGAAGTTAAGCGAGAGTGAAAAAAAGAAACAGCAACAAGAAAGAGAAAAAGCATCTCTTGTTAACCGGCAGTACATAGTTTTGGATCAAAAATCGGATAAGCAAAAGATTTTGACACAAACTAAAGCTCAAGAAAAACTTTATACTCAACAACTAGAAGAGCTAGATAAAAAACAAGAGGAGATAAGCGCGATAATGGAAAAATTCGAAAGCGAACTCCGCGCATCTTTTGACTCAAGTTTATTGCCCGTTAAGCGTGCCGGAGTGCTGGACTTTCCGGTTGAGCGTCCGATTATTACTCAGCTTTACGGTGCCACTAAATTTGCAGCCAGGGCTTACGGAACCAAGTTTCATAGTGGAGAAGATTTTGGTGTTCCTGTTGGTACGCCAATTTTGGCAGTTTTAGATGGTCGGGTTGCGGCGGCAGATAACAACGACAAAGGTACTTCCCGATTCAGTAAATTCCAATATGGAAAATATATAATGATTCAGCATGACAACAATTTAACTACTCTTTATGCCCATCTTTCACGACAAGTCGTTAAAAAGGGTGATACAGTTAAGAGGGGGGATGTTATAGGCTATTCTGGTAATTCAGGATACTCAACCGGGGCCCATCTGCACTTCGGAGTCTATTGGGCACCAAGCGTTTCTTATAAATCTATTCCGCCCGCCGCAGGCCAAGTACCGATAGGAGTAACAATAGATCCAAAGGATTATCTTCCAAATAAATGATCAAATTTTTAACACCGTTAATAATTTGTTTCGCGATAATAACAATTTCTTTGCCGGGAGTTGGTTTTGCACAAAGTTTTAATCTACCTCAACCGATAAAAGATCTGTATGATACCACTAGTAAGATAAATATCGGTGAGAAGAATTCAATTGATGTTAATAAAATTATTGAAAAGGGGAGCGAGTTTAATCCATCCGACGTTTTTTATAAAGCAAGAGAAATTTGGAGCAATGCCAACAGTTGGATGGGCTCGCACATCGGCGTAAGTCTTTCGGAAATCGTGCGTGGAATAGTAGGCGTTGTAGTTTGGGCGCTGGAATTCATAATAGATTTATTTAAGAAATTACTCTCTTTTCTCTGATGAACCATTGACGTCAAAGAATAAATTGGGTTATAATATAAAAACATGAGGTTTGAACAACGCGAAAGCAGTATTGAGACCAAAATCGCTGAAGCGCGGAGTTTTGAAGAGCTCTATGAAGTATTGGTTTCAGAGCCGTCTATAACTAGCCTTCAGGGAACGAGTCATAGCACAGAGATGCTTGTAAGTGAGATAGAGCTTATAAGAGAAAGAGTAGAAGCCATACCTAACAGGGACAATATTGAAGACATTCCCTTCCTTAATTTACTCACAATGACTGGCGGACTTAGAAGTAAGGTTGCTGAGCTTTTAAAAAAAGAAAAGCCTGTTCAATCGGATGAACTGGCCCCAGAACAGCCGGGAGAAAATATCACTCCGCCTGCGGAAATTCCAGACGATGGTTTTAGAGAAAGCGCTAAACTAGTCCCCCCGCTTGTCTCAGAAATAGAAATACCAACTTTTATACATGGAGCGGAACAAAAACCGCCTCAAGTTGACGCAGATAAAATAAAAGCCGGAGGGGCAATGGAAATGCCAGCGCTTAAGAGCGACAAAGAGGATGAAAAGAAAATCGTCTCAAAACCGAGCTTCGTTAAAAAATATGTAAACGCCATAAAGGCGGGTATTAAGGTCGCAAAGGAAGACTATGGAGAAAGGGTGTCTGAACGGAAAAGAGACGCCGCAGATAAAAAGAGAGAAGCCCAGATAGAAAAAGAAGCAAAAAGGATTGAAAAGGAAAAAGGCAAAGAAGCAGCTGACGAATTCAGGAGATTGCGAGGTGGGGGAGTGATGTTTATGGAAGCGGGTGATGAGAATAAATCCAAACCTAAAAAAATTAAAGGAAATTCCTTTTTGGCGCAGGCGGCACGCGAGGCTCAAGAGCGTGAGAAAAAACTGAAAACTCCGGAGGGGCGATGGGAATTAATGAGTCCCGAAGAGCGTTTAGAAAAATACGGAAAAACTTTTGAAATAAGAGAGCGTCTGATGAGGTTTAAACAAGAGAGGGCAAGATTAGCCGTATTAGAAAATGACGTAAACACATTTAAATCTTTCGGAGACCGTCTTTTAAGGAGGGTTCTTTTTGAAGGCGATGAACATCCTAAAAAAATGACGGCTTATTACGAAGAAGCCCTTAAGGCTTATGAAGAATCAAGAGCCGAATACATTGGAGCCAAAACATGGCGTATGTTGAAAGAAAGGCAGAGAGTGGCAGAAACACAATCGGAGAGGTTTGAGGGCGGAGTTTTTGAGAAATTAAAAAAAGGCTGGCAATGGCTTGGAGATCAGAATGCCGAAAAGCTTATAAATTCTTGGCACGAATCTGGTTATGTGGGAGCGGATAAGGCTTATTTTGCGATAAAAAGCAACAGATTTGTTAAACTCGCCGCCAGAATGATGTCTCTCCGCACGCTTGCGAGTTTGGGTCTTCTTGGGGGAGGCATGGCTATAGGCTTTGGTTCATCAATCGGTATTGGCCTTGTAGCGGCTCGTAGGGTTATGGGAGGCACAAGCGCCGCTTTCGGCTCGTACGATCTAATGAAATTCGCGAATGAAAAAACAGCGACTGCTTTAAGTGATAAGAAAATTGAAAAAATGAGTATGCCTGAGCTGGAAGAAAAGATGGCAGAGTTTGAAGCGAGGTCAAAATTTAATGGCGGAAGAACGGTCAATAACAAAGAGTACTTGTTGTTGAGGAAGGCTTATTTGAGGAAAGAAGTAGATGAAGCCGAATCAGTTCTCGATGTGGATAAACTTCAAGGAGACGACAAAGAGAAAGCGCGCAAAGAAGCGTATGAAGCCGTTATAAAAGGGAAGTTTCGGACAAAAAGTGATATAGCATCAAAGTTACAACTCTTAGATGCATTTCTTAGGACTCAAGGCGCTCAACTCTCTAAAGAAGAGAAACATCGTAAAATTTTGGCTGTGGGTGTGGGTTTGTTTGCTGTTGGGGCTTATAGTGCAAGCGACATCGCGAAATTTATGTATGGTAAAACAGAATTTGCGGGACTCACTCCTGCGGAAATAAAATCGCTGATACACAAAGGGCCAATTGTTCCAGTTGATATGGTTAGGGATTCTGTAAGCACCGAAGGCGCTGTTCCAGCCGCTGTTGCAGATTCTGCGTCGCAAGAGGTTGTTGCGGGTAATATTCCGCCAGCCGACCCAACTGGAGAGGCTTTGGAAAAATTAAGCAAGGAAATACCGAAAGTTAAAATTATGGGTGAAGTGCCGACCTTGAAAGAGATTGCGGTTGCAGGGGCAGAAAAACACGAGGAGCTTGTGGGACCGGTGAAACAAGGCGGCAGAATTTCGCAAGCGGTTTGGGACATGGTAAGAGCTGGTAAAATTACATCCAAAGAACTTGCAGTTGCTTGGAAGAGCGCAGCATCCATGGTTACGCTCGAAAGCGGCACCAAAGTTCATATTTCAGAATTAGGTTTGAGTCATACTGGCGACCAAGTTGTTTATGTTGCGGAGAAAGCCGGAGTGCCGGCGCATTTTGAAGTTGTTGATTTCGCCGGAGATAAATTCCATGTTGGTAACAACGCCGATCTCGCAAACGCCTTAAAAGCAGAGGGCAGACCAATACCTCGCTGGTTGCAGGAGGCGTTAGGTATGAAGACGCAGTCAGGCGTAGGGGCTCCAGCTGCTGTTGTTGGAGAAAGAACGCCAGAACAGCTCGCTAAATTGGCTGATTTCGCAAGACAATTGAAAGCTGAAGGCAAACCAATACCAGAGAGTTTGTTGAATGCTTTAGGAACGGAAGGCCACGCAATTGCTCAGGGCGGCGATGTTTTCTATGGCCCACCGGAAGACCCGCTGGATAAACTAAGCAGGCTTGAGGTTCCGGAAATAAAAAAACCGCTTACACAATTGCCACCTTTAAAAATGCAAGAACTTTCAGCTTCTGCCGCGGAAACCTTGAGAAAAGCCGGCTTGGGTTTGCTTGAAGTTTCTCCGGAAGAAGTAAGGTTTAGCTGGGGGACTGCGGAGTTTATTTTAGATAAAGAAGATGGGCACATCGTTGATGTATTTATAATGGAGACAGTTTCAGTCGAACTTAGACCCGTGCTTGTAGAGAAAGCTGTAAAAGAACTTTTAAACCCTAATTATATGGATGTCTTACAACAGAACCTTCCTGAAGTTCCAGAAGATTTCAAAATTGAAGATCTCGCTCCGTCCGAAAATCCGGAATTTGTTTTGGCAGAACGAGTCGCGATTGCCGAACAAAGCGCCTGGGAGGTTTTTAGATTAAAGCAGGTGATTGGCGCGATGAAAAATCTCACGCCTTCCGAGTCGTTCGCTTTGAATAATAAGGTTAATTTATTAATTAAAGCGAAAGAGACATTATTAGATGTTAAAATATTCAAAAGACCATAAAATATGACAAATAGACTACCTTTAACCCATACCAATATTATCGAGCTCCTAAAGCTTCAATCCCTGCCTTTGGATGAGAAGAAAGAGATATTACAGAGCTCATTAGAGCTAATTGAGACGAGGACCTTTAACAGAGTCGCGGAGTTATTAGATGATGTTGGAAGGCAGGAGTTTACCGAACTCGCGGAAAAGGAAGATTTGGTTGCGATTCAGACCTTAATGGATAAAAAACAAATAGATATACTTGCAATCACGGAAGAAGAAGTAGAAAAATTAAAAATGGAACTCCAAGATGAAGTGGGACAGCCAAACCTCTTATAAGCGATAGAAAATCCCACTGCATAAGCAGTTCGGATTTTCATCGCTCGGCGGAGCCGAGTACTATAAACGAGGGCGATCTCTTAACGACAGGCATTGTCCTGTCGCAAAAGGTATATTGTGCGACAGGATAGATGGTTCAAAGAGAAACAAAAAAACCGATGTTGAGGATACTCCTCCATCGGTTTGCTCTATGCGTTTTGGATATTAGTCTAAAAGCGTCAAATTTCCTTTTTTGATAACTACTTCTTTGTAGCTTCGGTTTCTGAATCCTCCAGTTCTCACTATTCTAACTCTCGTTGTCTCTTTCACCTCTATCTCTGCTCCGCAGAATGGGCAGAATCTGATCTCTCGCTCCTTTTGATGACCCACTCGCATCACCATTCCAAAGGCAGGATTAGAGAAAGAAACCTGTCGCTGTGCTAAGTAGATGCCCTCACAGGTCGTCACGATGTCGTCGCGGGGCTCTCTGCGGTGCTGGGTGTACAGAACAGCTTCTTTAAACTCATCGCAACAAGTGATTATATAATCAAATCCATGGCTGTGAACGAGGTGTTTGAGGGTTCTTGTCTTGTATCCTACGACGCAAATCACCTTTTCGGGCTTCCTAGAGCTCATCGGCAAAATCTCTCTTGTTTCGGGGTCTTGGGCTTGCGGTCTTTTGCGGGAATGATCTTGCGGAACACCACTTGCTTCGGTTTCAGCAGTATCGGCTGTCTTAGGTCTGGTAGACCTCGGCTCTTTCTCATGTCCCTCGGGTTTCGTCTAATAGTTCATCTAAAAAACAACTTTTCATAGAATACATAGTTTTTTTGAAGTCTGCAAGTTGTGCGCTGTCCCCAACCTCTGTTAAAATTATTGGATTATTATCTATGTTCGGCTTTACCAGTTTAGAAAAATTTAAAGAGGCGTGCGGTTACGAGATTGACGGCTTTTGGTACCCTCGCGTTACTAAAATCGTGGAAATAAAGGCCAAACCGGCCTTGTATAGGTTTTACGCGGGAATGGCGAACTTCGCCGCAGCGGAGAAAATCACCAAACAATCTGCAAGCGAAGGCACAATGATTCACGAAGCGGTTGAGCATATCTTATTAGGCGAGAAGCCGGAGATTCCCCCGCTCATTCAGCCTTCCATCAAAGCCTTTTTAGAATTTATCGTAAATAAAAATATTCATGTTGATCCAAACTATATTGAGAAGCGTTTGGTTAATTTTGAGCACAGATACGCGGGCACGCTTGATGCCGTGGCTTTGATAGACGGCAAAGTGGGTATCTTGGACATCAAAACATCAATGGAAATTTATAGAGATTATAATTTGCAAACCTCGGCTTACATCGCGGCCTTAAAGGACCAAGTTAAGGGCTTGGAAACTCGCTGGATACTCCGGATTGACCAATCAAGGCCTTGCGCAAATTGCGGTGCCCTGCTTCGTACCAAAGGAGGCAGAGAAAAAATAAAAATTGATTGGAGGAATCCGTTTCAGAAAAATTGCGAGCATGAATGGGGCGAAATGGAAGGAAAGATTGAACTGCAGGAATTCCCGTACTGGGAAGACGACTTCCACGCATTTCTGGGAGCTAAGAAATTATGGGAATGGGAAAACGTGGATTGGTTGAAGAAGGTAGGTTATATTTAATAATGTATGGCAAATAATAATTTACAAAAAGGTTCTGCCGCGCCTCTCGTTATCGCAATAGTCGCCGTGGTATTGGTTTTGGGCGTTGCGTATTATGTGAATCGATCGGAAACGGAAGAAGACGTGATGGTACAGGAAAAAGTCATGATAGGAAAGGAAGTTGTAGAAGAGAAAGAAGGTGAAACGATGATAAAGAAGGAAGAAGAGGCGATGATAACAAAATATGCAGGCATGGTCCTTGCTGGGAAGTCAGCGCCTCTTCTTGATTATAATAAAGCTGATTATGATTCTGCGATTGCATCGGACAAGTTGGTCGTTCTATATTTCTATGCCAATTGGTGCCCTATCTGCAAAGCAGAAACCGCAAATGCCCTCTATCCAGCGTTCAACGAATTAACAGCTGACAATGTGGTTGGTTTTCGTATCAGTTATAAAGACAGCGAAACGGATAGTGATGAAAAAGCTCTGGCTGTGAAGTACGGTATCCCCTATCAGCACACAAAGGTGCTTGTGAAGAATGGCAAACAAGTTTTGAAAGCGCCTGACGGATGGGATAAATCGCGTTACATTGCAGAAATTAATAAAGCACTCGCTCAATAAAAAATAAAGTCCATGGATCAAATCACACCTTCGGTAAAACCGCCGCGTGACTGGAGCATTTTTTTCTCCAGCGTCTTTTTTGTGCTGGGTTTTTCGCTCGTTTTTTCTCTCGTCGGCATTCTCTTACAGACGCTACTTTCAAGCGCTTCCTATACTGTTCAAGAATGGCTGGGTAGAGTCGGCGGAGTCATTATTATTCTCTTTGGATTCTTTCTGCTCGGCTTATTTACGCCAAGTTTTTTGAAAAGCGATCACAAAATCATGGTCAAGCGTCGATTCCATTCTCACTACATGACATCCTTTGTTTTCGGCGCAGCTTTTGCTGTGGGGTGGACTCCATGTGTTTCTGCGGCACTTGGCGCTATTTTGGCCCTTGCAACGACAGCGGCATCAAGCGCGTTTTTATTGCTCTTTGCCTATACGCTGGGGATCGGAATTCCATTTCTTTTAGTAGGACTTTTCACCAATCAAGCAAAGTCGCTAATTAATCGTTTGGGTAATAAAATTCAGTATTTCCAGTATTTTTTTGGCATTGTTCTCATCGTCCTTGGCGTTCTAGTTTTTACAGGAACTCTTTCTCGTGTCGCAAACCTCCAGTTCTTGACCGATATCCTTCTCTCTTTTAATTTAGTAACCTCAATCGGCGGCGGTATCAATTCGTTTACAATTTTCAATTTAGGCGTTTCTTTCCTTGCTGGGGTCGGGTCATTTTTAAGCCCATGTATTTTGCCGCTCATCCCTGGTTTTCTTACTTACCTTGCCTCAACTGCGGTAAAAAAAGAGGCATTAGCGTAATATGAATCCTCAAAAGATCATCATCTCCGCCTTGCTTGTTGCGGCTGTTCTCGGCGGCATTATATATCTCAACTCTCAAAAAGTAGAGAGAGGCGATAAAACTGGAGCAGTTACCGTTGCTCCGCGGACTTCTCTTGGGTCCAATGACGCTTCGTCTTCTGTTGCCACAGCTTCTACAACCAAAGAAGAAACGGCAGAAACCGAATATCTTTCTCCTAAGGAGAAAGCAAAGAAATATGAATTAGCAAAAGAGATCACGACTCCCGACGGTTTTATAAACACAGACGGTAAACCAGTAACCATTGGTGAGTTTATAGGAAAAAAGGTAGTGCTTTTGGATATATGGACGTATTCTTGCATTAACTGTCAGCGGACAACGCCATATTTGAACGCATGGTATGAAAAATATAAGGATAAGGGTTTTGTCATCATTGGACTGCATACGCCGGAATTTGAGTTTGAAAAGGTCTATCAGAATGTTCTTGAAGCAACAAAGAGAATGGGAATTAAATTTCCGGTAGTGCTTGATAATGATTTTTCAACATGGA
>JBBTYZ010000022.1:0-2384 GCA_038061595.1 Patescibacteria group bacterium
GAAATGATTTCGAAAAGCATGAGGCCTTGGCCATCCACGTGGTTTGGCATAGAAGATGTGGAGAAAAAGCTTCGGGAGAGATATTTAGATTTGCTTTTAAATGACGAGGTTCGTGACTTATTCATAAAGAAAAGCAGGTTCTGGGATGTAGTTAGAAGTTCGTTGGTGAAGGAAGATTTTTTAGAGACAGAAACCCCGGTATTGGAAAGCTTGCCTGGCGGTGCGGAGGCGGAGCCTTTTAAAACTCATCACAACGCACTAAACACCGATTTTTATTTAAGAATTTCTTTGGAATTACCCCTGAAGAAATTGCTCGTCGGCGGCTATGAAAAAGTTTTTGAGATCGGAAGAATATTCAGGAATGAGGGAATTGATAAAGAACATTTACAAGATTACACTCAGATGGAATGTTACTGGGCTTATGCTGATTATAAAGATATGATGGCTTTAACTCAAAAGATTTATAAAAAAGCCGTGAAAGAAATTTTCGGAGAATTAAAAACAAAATCAGGGGAGCATGTTATTGATTGGGACACAAAATGGCCGCTCGTGGATTATTACGAAGTTTTTAAAAAAGAAACCGGCATTGATTTAAAAAATGCTACAAAAGAAGAGTTGCACAAAAAAGCGCACGAACTCAATCTTGATCCCGAATCATTTTTAGGCCGCGGCAGGTTGATAGATCTTATTTATAAAAAATCTGTTAGACCGAAACTAATCCAGCCATGTTTTTTGGTTGATCCACCGGTAGACATTGAACCACTAGCGAAGCGGACCGAGTACGATTCTAATCGAGTCGAAAGGTTTCAAATAGTTGCCGCTGGAACAGAACTAGGTAAGGGTTTTTCCGAGTTGAATGACCCAATTGACCAAAGGAAGAGGTTTGAGGAACAAACGAAATTAAAGGAGGCGGGGGATAGAGAAGCGCAGAATTTAGATGAAGATTTCTTGCAAGCTCTTGAGTGTGGCATGCCGCCCGCAGCTGGGTTTGGAATGTCAGAGAGATTTTTCTCCGTTTTGATGGACAAACCCGTGCGCGAATGCGTCATTTTTCCGTTAATGAAGCCCAACTTACCGGCAGGCGGGCAAAACAATAAAAATGTTAAACATTAATTTAATTCGTCAAAATCCGGAGAAGGTAAAAGAAGGCGTCGCGAAGAAGAACATTGATCCAAAACTCATTGATAGGTTTTTGAGGTTTGATACCGAGTGGCGAAGCAAAACCTCTGCTTTGGACCAACTTAAATCGGATCAAAATAAAGTAAGTAAGGAGCTTGGAGAAAAGAAAGCCGAGCATCTAATAAACAAAGCCCAGCTTTTAAAAAAAAGAATAACTGCTATAAAAAAAGACCAAGAGGTTTTGGAGCGTAAGCGCGATGAAGTTTTGGCCCAACTGCCGAATATACCCTTTGAAGACGCTCCGATTGGTAAGGATGCTTCTGAAAATAAGGTTTTGAGAGAGGTCGGCGAAAAGACTGAATTCGGCTTTACACCTAAAAATTATTTGGAATTGGGCGAAAAATTAGGCTTGATTGATGTTAAAAAGGCCTCCGAGGTATCGGGCAGCCGGTTTGGTTATTTAATGAGAGAAGCGGCTATGTTGGAGTTCGGTTTAATTAAGCTTGGAATGGAGACTCTCTCAGAAGAGGGTTTTATTCCTGTCGTACCGCCAGTCATGATTCGGCCTGAGGTTTTTGCCGGAATGGGTCGGCTTGCGGCTGACCAAAAAGAAGAAAGATATTTTTTGTCCAAGGATGATTTGTATCTTGTGGGAAGCGCCGAGCATACCCTGGGACCAATCCACATGAACGAAGTTTTAAAAGAAGAAATTTTGCCGAGACGCTATGTCGGATTTTCAACCTGTTTCAGGCGTGAGGCCGGCTCTTACGGCAAAGATACAAAAGGAATTTTGAGGGTGCATCAATTTGATAAAGTAGAAATGTTTTCATTTGCCGACCCGGATAAATCTGATGCTGAACATAAATTTTTACTTTCAATGCAGGAGAGATTAATGCAGAAATTAGAGTTGCCTTATCGAGTGGTTGAGATTTGCACCGGCGATATGGGTTGGACTGACGCAAAGCAATATGATGTCGAAACTTGGATTCCAGGAGAGGGAACTTATAGAGAAACACACTCGTGTTCTAATACGACTGATTTTCAATCAAGCGGTATAAACGCAAAATATGAATCAAAAGACGGCAAAAAAGAACACCTTCATATGTTGAACGCAACGGCATTTGCGATTGGAAGGACGATTATCGCAATTATAGAAAATAATCAAACAAAAAACGGCACAATAAAAGTTCCTAAAGCTTTGAGGGATTACGTTGGGAAGTCCGAGATAGGGAAGTAGGGCATTCGCCTCGCCCTCGTATTTTCCG
>JBBTYZ010000023.1:0-2324 GCA_038061595.1 Patescibacteria group bacterium
TGGTTTAAAAAAGATAAAAGAATAAATTGGATAACAAACACAAACCCCGTACCGAGCCCTGCACTGCAACGCCCACCCGCTTTTTCGGAATAAACACTGACCATTCGCAAATCAGACCTCTTTTTGAAACACATAATCCATTGAGAAGCGTTGTAGAAAGCGGAAGTGCAGGGTCTGGTAGCGGGGCAAACAAAAACTCCCCGATGATTCAGGGAGAGAATATAAATATTATCTAATAACAAATACTTCGAGCACGGATTCTTTGTCTTTCGGTTCTTTGACATCGAGATCTAGTAAATCCCCGCTCTTCACCAATCCGGCATTTATATAAGCCGCCAAGGGATGCACTATTTTTCTTAAAAGAGATCTCTGAATCGATCTTGCTCCATCTTCTCTAACTACGCCATGGTTTAATATCCAATCTTTAGCATTTTGAGAGATATCTACCCTTAATTTGTGGCCCTCCAACTGCTTATTCAGCTTGACCATCTCTATTTCAAGAAGTTTAGAGAAATCAGGACGACTAAAGAACCTGTAGACCTCAAGAGGGTCCATCCTATTTCTAAACTCCGGTGAAAAAGTTCTAACGAATGAATCTTTGGTTAATCTGTATATACCTTTATTCAGAGTCTCAACTTCATCTTCCGACAAATAAATCCCCCTGTCTTCCGCAACATCCGATCTGCCTATAATCTGTCCCACAGCACCTCTGATATTGAACCCCATAGGCTGCTTTTTAGCAGCATCAACAATATCTCTCGCCCCGATATTTGAAGTGAAATCTATAATTGTATTCCTAAAAGAAACCGGCTTACCAACATCCCATCTGTTTGTTATTTCACCCTTATCAAGCATCGCAAGCAAAATACCCAACACCACTGAACCCTGACGATAAGAAGAGAACTCGTCACCAAAAGCCTTTTCTATCTCATCAAAAAGAAGAACCATTAATCTGTTTGGAGGAAAATTCTTTTCAATAAGAAGTGGTTCGGTCGCTCCTTTCTCGTGGGCCCGACTACCTACATAACCCGCAGGGACACCAATAAGCTCTGTTGCGGCAAATCCCCCTTCGAACAAACCACAATCTACTTTCACAATCGGAGGACGAGGATATTCTATTCCTGCTTGTTTTTCTCCTTCCCAGAGGAAATCAGCAAGAGCAATTGAAGTTTCTGTTTTCCCGACTCCGGTAGGTCCCGCACGAAAATTTATCGACATTGGACGCCAATCTGGAAGAAGGTTTGCAAGCGCTAGGTTGAATGACCTGATGCAACTTTCGATAGCTCTCGGCTGACCAATCACTCTTGAGGTCAAATAATCCTTAAGACCGCTCAAGGCGGGTATTTCAAGACCGCTATGATTGGGCAATCTCTCGCGATGAGACATATTATTCCTCACCCCCTGTGTCAGGTTTAGTAATTGCGGGGCGAATCAAAATATTTTTAATTAACTCTGCCCTATCCCAACCAGAAGATTTACCCGCATCAGGCGACGTCTTAGGGGCAGACCCACCCATCAAAATAGTTCTAATGAGATCCGAACGACTGTATTTTTTTGGAGTCGGTCGAAGCCACTTCTCAACATTCTGAAGAGAATAGTTATAAAGACTAATAGCTTTATCCAATCTCTTCTCTACATCTTTTTCGACAAGTATTTTCACAAGCTTCTTTACGACATCCGATTCGTCTACAAAGTCATTCAGTTGATTAACTATATAATCAATAAAAGGCCCAATAGTCTCGGGCGTATGGCTGTTAGGCATTAGATCTACTTCAATTACATATTCGTTTCCGGTTCCACTATTATTGCCCTCTATTTGATAAACAGTGATTAAGAATTTTGCATGCAACTCTCTTAATCTATCAATCTTCTCCTGAAAAACCTTACTCTTAAAAACATCTTCGGTGGGCACAAATTCGTCTGGCACACTCCAACCGGCATACAGTCTCTTATTCTCATCAAGGCCATCATCTATTATAAATACCCGTGATATCAGGCTCAATTTCAGGAATAGTAACGACCCTTCTACATATTGATTAATATAAGTGCCCAGAACGCCCACTGGACTTTCTGGATGAGTGATTATGAAATAAGGTGAATTGATTACATACTTTCTATAAAAAGCAGCCTCCTCATGAACTTCCTGCTCACTGTCTTCATCTCCTCCGATATATACAGAAACCAGGTTAGCGCCGATTGGAAAAGGCACCGAATAGTTGATGTTCGGACCCTCGATAGATACGCAAAGCAATCTCGGTGGTATAGGAACCACTCTGTTTCTGTTGCCCATAGCGCCTCCTATTTTTAGTTATCAATAATCTTTT
>JBBTYZ010000024.1:0-36637 GCA_038061595.1 Patescibacteria group bacterium
CTTGCAAACTACCAGCGCTTGCGACGACGGAATAAGCGTTCCCGCTACGAAGCATGGATTCCAGTGCATTGTTTCTTTCGAAAAGCGGGGTGACTCTTTCTGAAAGTTCGGGATTGATACGAACGTCATTGGGACACCAGTAACCCTCGGGAGAATGGTAAACCTCCCAAGCATGACCAGGAAGTCCGCCGTCTAGACATGGCTTGATTCCACTTTGCGCCTGATCCAATGCGATGTCTATCGCACGATCACCGCCCAATGCGATGGCAAGCGAGAGACCTCCACGACGAAGCGTATGTTTCACCACGTCGTTCATATAATCCACCACAAGATGTCGTGGTTCTATGTTCCTATTTCCGTGAGTGGATTCCAAAAACAAAAGATCCAAGCCCCGAATCTCTGGAGGAACGTTCCAAGGACTCATCCCCGCTAAAGTTGGGGTGTCAGAAGTAGAAACGTCTCCGCTGAAACCAACTCTCTTGCCGTCAGCCTCGACAACTATGTAGGCCGACCCACGAGTGTGTCCGTTGGAGTTGAAATAAACACGCACTCCGCGCTCGAGGTGCATCCAACCAGGCCTCGTAACGAGAATGGTTCTCTTCCGAATGTCTTCGTGAAGAGCGATGTCATACGGGACAAGTCCAGGATAGTCGAAAATCCTAGCCATCCTTGCAAGATCAGACCAGCTCGAACCCAGAAAATGAAAAGTAGGAAGCGTTGTGATGAGAGTCGCTTTCGGAAACTTCTTCATAAGCCACGGCACCATTCCGCTGTGATCGTTGTGCCGGTGAGTAAGAAGAATATAATCAATCTTTTCGAGATTTGATACGCTCTTTGGCGTAACCGCCCTTTGAGTATTGCCGCTAGAGTCTTTTAGTCGTTCGTACCCGATACCATAGTCCACGACCATGGTAACTCCCTGCTCTGTTTGGAGCAGGTTGCCTGAAGCGGAAAATCCGGAACCTCCGGACTTCCCCGGACAGGCCCCTAGAATTGTGACTTTCACACGACCTCCCTCCTCTTTGTTGTACCCACCCACCAAGGGGTGGGGTTTTGCAGATATTACCTCAAGGTTCTGAGCGGAATTCTAAAATAAAAAATAGTTTATGTCAATCTTTAGATATAACTCATTATTAAAACAAAATCGGGAGGATTTCTCCTCCCGACACTACTAATTATTTATATTTGAGCTGCAAGCAACGCAGACGGCGCCACTTGTGAAAGATCCGAATCGGTTGGTCCGAACCTCTCTACTCTGAACACAACAAGATCATCGCCGGATGCCCAATCCGAATGGAGTTTTAGAAAATACTCCTCGCCGGAAAATCCGACGACCCTCAACCAAACGGGTTCGAATCCCCACTGTTCGCCCCATTCTTTAGGGTGAGTGCCCGGAATGTAGTCCACTAGCGGACCGGCCAAAGCAGGGTGAGCCCTGAAGTTCTCTCGGAAAGGGTGTGGTCTCCCAAAACCGAATTTCACCTTTTCGGACTCGCGCATGCAGAAAGCTTTCACTCCCGGCAAACGAAACAGAGTCCATTCAAAACAAGGGGGAGCGATTCCCAAAGACTTGAGTTCGCTCAATGTCTCGCCACACGAGAAGAAAACTGATCCAAATGAATCCACAAGCGAGTCATTATGATTGGATTTGAAATACAGCCTGTGCGCATCACTAAGAGAATGGTGACGAAAGATAGGGTCTCCTGGATTGATGCCGGCCACAGTCTTTTGCGCCACCATCCTCAACGCTTCTTCTCCGAAAAAGACCATGCCCAGGCTTACGCCGAGGTCTTCCGAAATCGGGAAAAATCTCCGAGTGTAATCAGGAAGGACTGCCCTTGCTCCGATTGTCATTTCGAACTCCTTCGGGTTTCTCCAGCACAGTAAACGCATCCGGGAACTAGGCACTCGAAAACCGGGACTACGTCCCTGCCTGCCACGAAAGCGTCAAACCACAAAGAGAAAGCGTTGCGATGATCCGGAGCAAACTCAGCACCGAATTCGCAAATTTCTTCTGGGGTTAAAAGATAATGCGCGGAGAGCTCGTCATGAAGACTAGGAGAATCGTTCTCAAACTGAATATCACATGCGAATATCGCTCTCACGTGGGGAATCTTTTTTTCTGCAAATTCCCTACGTTGATTCGGAATGTGACTCTCCAAGACCTTGGTTAGCGAACCGAAGTTACGAGGCAAGATAACACAACCGATTTCTTCGAAAACTTCAGAGGCTGCTGTTGTCTTTAGAAGAAGATCCCATCCAGGACTACTCGCAATGCCACGCCATGTTTTTGCGGCGTCTTCTATGCTACCCAAAGCTGAGTAGCGAGCGAGATCGAGTCCAAGGCCTTCTAGTTCTTTCATCGAAGAAACCTTTGATGCGAAGTTGCCGATAGTTACCACATCGCAACCTCCACCAGGATGCTTCACGTACGTCTTGGGTGACTCAGAACCATCTTCTTTGTCCCGAATGATGTGAAACACGCGTTCGTTCGAAACAATATCCTTGGGCACTATACAGAATGCCGCAATGTCTGGAAGAACCGCCATAGGCGTTCCTTGATGCTGCTGGGCGAGAGCTGTCGTTGCGCTATTCATGCGCACCTCCTTCTGGTTTTTGGTCTCTCTTATCCCGTTAAAACAAATAATGTTGTCGTGGTGCTAGAAACAGTTTTACAACAAAAGTTTTAAAAAGTCAACTATTATTGCAAAAGATCGTTAAGGTCATCGAATGATTCTTTTTCTTTTTCCAAACCATCAAAACCGGCGGGAGCAGAAGATTTTCTAGATGAGGTTGGCGCGGGATCGGAATTTGCGGGTGGTGTGAGTGGAACAACTGAAGCCGTTTCGTTCCCAAAGCCCGAATCAACCGGCCTTGGATTTGTTTGAAACAAAAACGGGACAAAAGAGAAGACCATGCCCGCAATGACTATTGAGACCACAAAAATTGAAAAATTCTTTTTTGTTTTTTGATCCATAAATTAATTAATAACGTGTTTCATCCAAATAGTTGGGTCTGCGAGGAAGCTTCTTCTTTATACATCAGCGGAAGTTTATGCATCTGCGCAGAGTTGCGTTCTGGAATCCAAAGATATCCTTGGTTTTTTATAAGATCGAATATCTCTTTAGTTATCTTAACATCTTGCAAACAATAATTTTTAAGCTTCTCCATCTCTCCATTACGATAGAGTGCGATTGCCTCAAGTCCATGACCCGTCTTTGACAAACCAAGATTAGCTTCGCCCAAAACACCCAAACCGACTCTTCGGCCAAAAGTTTTTTCAATTTCCTCTAATATATCGAAATGAGGTATTGAATCTATTTTAAAATTAAAATATTTTTCAAGAACTGGAATATCAAAACGCTTACTTGAGAACCCAATGACAAGACTGGCGGTTTTGAACAACTTTCCTAATTCATCGAGTTGGTTCTCGTCAAAACAGAAATATTTGTCTTCATTATAAGAATAAGCGCCCACAACCGAAACCTCTAACTGCCTTAGATTCTTGTCCCCGCCTACGTCCGCGAAAGAATTCTTTGTTTCAATGTCAAAAACTATTTTGTCCATTCTAATTTATACGTGCCTATCTGCAACCTTCGAGGCGGCATAGCTATCCGGTTTAGTTTTTGCTTCAAAATTATTAGCTCTTATCATTCCCACCACTTCCTGGATAAGCGTTTTCGTCTCTCCAACTTCGCCTACGTCTGCATGGACCTCAAAGTCCCAGTTTGTGAAAGACGGCATTTTTTTAAGTTCGGTTAAAACCTCGTGGGCGACATCGATTGAGAGCAATACTTCTCTTATAATACGGTCGCGAAGAGTATAAAATTTGCCGAGCTCTGTTCTCCTCCAAAAATAACGGCCTCCGTTTCCAAGACGATGAACGACAACTGCGGTCACAAAATCAGCATCTTTAGAAGCAAGTTGTTCGGAATCTGATCCTATAATAACTTTATAATTCTTTTTTGGATCGCTTTGCATAAAGCGAATAACTTCGGCAACCACGTCTCTGGTTCCTATTTTAAGACCGAATGAAGTAGTGAAAAGATTGTCCTCCATATATTAGAACCTATCCCAATAATAATTCCTAACGCGCTACTTGCCAATTTGGTTTAGAACAAGGCGCGACGACGAGATGTACTCAGACAAGAGTCCATCAAGGAGAAGCAACGCAGTTATAAATCAAATTGGCTGTATCCCTTCGGGTTGCTGGCCAAATTTAAGATTTCTGCGTTACGCCTCGTCGAAGTATTGACACACATCTCCTCGGCAAGCCTGGAAATCTTAAATTTGTCCAAGCAACGCGTTCCGGGATTATTATTGAGATAGGTTCTTAAGAACGATATTCTTGGGCTGAATGTTTGTCAACAAACAAATGTAGTGCCGAGGGAGAGATTTGAACTCTCATGCCCTTGCGGGCGCTAGCTCCTAAGGCTAGTGCGTCTGCCAGTTTCGCCACCTCGGCCGATTGAACCCCCTGGGCTCATTTCTCGATTAATTTATTGTACTTCGTTTCACGAAGCGATTGGAAATCCGAACCTCGCAAGCTCGGTGGGATTTCCTAATCGATTGTATCAAATAAGCCCTGTATTGACAAATCTATTTAATTTTGTTATGATATATGCAGAAGCTTAACAACACAAACAACTGACCCGAGGAGGGCGAAGTGTACACAATCTTGACGTTGTTGCTGCTCGTTGTTGCTCTGTGGATTCTCGTGGCCGGTTGGCGCGATATCACGAACAACACAATCGCCGCAGCCTACCTTTGTGGTAGGTATTGGACGGCGCTGGAGCAAGGATGGCAGTGGTGGTGGCCTTGGCCCTTTGGGCGCCACGAGGAATACTCGAGAAAGCCGATACCGATTTCTGACACGGTGAAGGTCAATACAAAAGAGAGCGATGGAGACAAGCCGGGTGGATCGAATAAGGTGACCCTGGATTACTCGTTCACCTTCCAGCCCGACTTCAATCTTCTGGGCACCTACCGGCGATGGGATGTCGAAACAATCGTAGCCGACTTGAAAGCCGAGATCAGATCACAACTCTCGATCTTGGGCGGCAAGCACAGCTACGCAGACTTCATCAAATCTCATCGGGCAATCGAAACAATCATCGACTGCCTGCTCCGACTGGATGTTCTGCCACATTACGATCCCAAGAGCTTCGGCTTGACCGGAGTGGATGTCGTTCCGCCGGACAAGCGGATTGCTTTCTACGACGAACACCATCACGAGATCAACCTTCGGTTGAAGAGTGAGGTTGATCGACCGGGACGCATTTCGAGATTCGAGGAGAAGTACGGAATAGACATCGGTGGCTTCCATCTCGATCCAGCCGCCTTCTCTCCTGAGCTGACGGCAGCGCTTGAGCTCGAACGAGGGACCAAGCAGAAACTCGCTGCGGTGGATGCTGTCACCTCGAAGATCGATGAGGTGACAAAGAAACTGCCGAAGCTCCCGATTCAAGAAGCGGCAGATCTCGTCCAGGCAACACTCGGCGTTCCGACCAAGATCATCAAGGTCCGGAGCGGCGGCGCGGTGGACGTCTGGCTCACACCCGACGCGGAGAAGGTATGACCGACAACACTGTAGTGCCTAGCGAGGATGAAGCGGTGAAGCCGGCCACGCACAAGGCAGGTTCCAGGAACGTGATCGCATTGATACTTTCCGTATTCATTTTCATTGCGCTCATCACGATCATCGCGAAGATCGACTGGCAACTCCCGAAGTTCGGGTCTTCGTCGAAGGCGCCGCCAGCATCAACGCAGTATCCGGTCTGCCTCGGCGCGGAGAACTCGAGCATCACTTTCAAGCGCGGCGAAACGAAGAAGGTTGTGAAGCCGCAAGAACACTGCTTTGGACCGTGGGTGAATACACCTCCGGGGTCAACCTGGAGGGTGACGCCCACAGAAGGGAGACGGGCAGAGATATTGCTTTGGGACGGATCTGGTCCGTACGGAGTGAGTGCGGACACGAACATCTGGCTCGGAGAAGTGCATCGGGCAATCTTCCGAGTCCGGGGAGCAGATTCCGTCATCGTCACGGTTTCGGGCAAGAGTTGAGCGCTCGGAACAATCAGTAAACAAAAGCCGCGAGAGAAATTTCTCGCGGCCTTTTGCTTTCTAGTAGAAAATTGATTTTAGAACGCGGGGTTGGTACCGGTTGGAAGAGTTGTTGGGACACTAATGCCAACGAAAGTTCCGAGAATGGCCGGAATAGCGAAGGCTAGAGCGGCAATGACAATCGCAACGACAGCGTAGGTCAACTCCTGTTTAGCCTTCTTCACTTTTTCTTCATCGCCAGCCGCAGTTAAATATGTAAATGCAGCCAAAATAATGAAAAGCGCCGCGACTATGAAGAATAGATAAGCGGCTATATTAACCACTTGTTTTACCAAATTTAAGACGGCATCTACAGTCGTCGGGGCGGCAGCGAAAGCCAAAAAAGGCATTGCAACAAGACCAACGATAACTGATTTTACTACGATATTTTTTAATTTTAAATTCATGGAATTAATCGGATAATTCGACCTTTTGAATTGATTTTATTATATCACAATCATTACGAGCCGCTACCAAGGACGCTTTTTATAATTAGCGCCACCCCTCCGCTTAAGAGTATTATTGTGTATCCGATAACTGCGTAAAGGATGGTCTTTTTCCCCAACTTGAACTTCTCCGGATCGCCTCCGGCGAACATCATTTGATAGGCGCCTATGATAATCATTCCGGCAACTATTGGGGCGGCAACCACAATCAAGAAATTAATTATCTTTGTTATGAGCTCAGAAACATCGCTCACTCCCAATGGGTTTGCAAGATCTATCGTTCGCGGATTTGTACCACCCGTATCTGCAAACACAAAACTCGAAGACATTACAGAAAGGAATGCGACTAATACTGAAGTTTTTAAAATCTTTAACATCTTTTTAATTATATCAAGAACAGGTGATGCTTGCCCAAGGATAATCAGGGTTGCCGGTTAATACATGAAGAAGGGTTCCAATTATAACCCAAGCGACCAAGGCAATGGACAATCCGATAACAGCGCTTGTTATTATCTTTTTTCCAGTTGCGAATCGCTCCTCGGAACCTGCCGCAAACATTAGTATGATGGCGCCATACACCATCATTATAACCGCGATGGGGATGGAAACTTGAAATAGAAATTTGACGATATTCGAGGCAACTACAACCGCATCGCAAAAATCACACGGGCCTTTTATGTTGCAGGTTATTCCGCCAGCGCCAGTATTCTGCCAAATATTTATAAATTGAGCCAAAAAAAATTCTTTCATCCCTCACCCTTGAAGGATTGCTGGCCTCAGCAATACCTTGTTGTTGCTTTTGATTTGACCTTTGGTATTTATGTTCTGGTTCATTGTTTTTATGAATTATTGATTGCTGATCCTTCAAGGGTGAGGGATTATAGTCTTCTTTGCATAAATCCGGACACTAATTCTTGGGCTTCTTTTAATACTCGAAGCGCATCTTGCCCAGACAAAACCGATACTATCATGTCGGAGAAAACTTTGTCGGTCGCAGCGTTGTCAATCTGTGGCCAAGATTTTACAATAAGGGATTGTTTCGCAAAAACATTCAAATCAAGATCGTTTAAATATTTATTTATCAATTGACGCAAGGCCGGCGGGCGGCGCGTGATTTTGAGATAACTCTCTGCGTTATTTACATCTCCCGCAAGCGAGACCACAAAGTCGGCGGCAAGATTCAAGACCTTGCTCTGCCTTGAAACTCCGGTTGCCCAGTAATTAGGATAGCTTATTTGTTTTTGCGCTCCCTGCGGTTGGGGGATATCGGAAACGGAAAAACTCAAGAACGGATTTAATATTTTTAATTTAGGAATTACGGACTGGTAGTCAAAAATCATCGCTACCTTTTCTCCGCTAAAATCTCTCAAAGAACTGAACGAATCGTCATTCCAGGTATAAACATTGCTCCTTGGATTAGAAAATTGCGTATAAAAATTTAGAGAGTTCAAGCCTTCGTCGCTCGCGAAGGTCGCCGCCCGGAGATCGTCTGATACCATTTTTGTTCCGGTCTGGAGCATAAGAAAAGACAATAAATCTGGGGCCGAACCAATGCTCTTCTGTGATCCACCTATTGCCGCAGCGGCGCGGACAAGTTTGCCCGATTCAGATTTTGTAAGCCGTGGGATTATCGCTTGCAAATCTTCCCAGGTTTTTGGCGGACCGCTTATCGCCGCCCCGTTAAAAAGGTCTGTATTGTAAATCAAGGCAAGCGAATCTATATACATAGGTAAGGCGTATATGCTTCCGTTCGCGCTTAAGTCTTTCTCAACTATTTGCGGGAAAAGGTTTCTTAGTTGAACAAGCGAAATCATTGTTGTGGGCAACGGGTACATTTTCCCCATATTCCTTGGAAGAGAGTTGTTGCGAATCATAAAAACGTCCGGACCCTTTCCTGTAGCAAGAGCATTCAACAAGGCCGGCTCGTAATCAGTTACAGAATCAAAGCCCCTGTATTCAACCGAAACATTCGGATATTTTATTTTGAAACTCGCTATCGCGGTATCATAGGCGGCACGAGTGTCGAAAACTCCCCAAAATTTGAGATTAGCCTGTATCTTCGTGGCATCATTGCTAGTATTTAGACCCGGTATCACGCCCGATAAGACGAGAACAACAATAATAATCACAAGACCTATTGATCCTGCTATTATAAGTTGGGTTTTATTTAAATTCATGATTTATATTATAGAGAAACCACCCCCACCAATACATCTCCCTTAGCAAGATTCATTATTCTAACCCCTTGAGTTGCGCGACCCGCAATTCTTACATCGCTCATTTTAGTCCTTAAGGCCTGACCCTTCTCAGAAAAGGCTAGTATTTCGTTGCTTCCATCGGTGACAATCGTTGCTTCAATTACTGGTCCGGTTTTTTCTGTAATCTTTGCAGTTTTTATCCCAGAGCCGCCTCTCTTTTGAACCTTATATTCAGAAAGGGGTGTGCGCTTAGCATAACCATTCGCCATCACCGCCAAAACGTGCGGATTTTTGGACTTTATTTCTCCTTCCTTAATTATATCAAGACCGGCAACCGAATCACCCTTCCTCAATCTTATCGCAGTTACGCCAGAAGCAGTTCTACCCATTTCTCGAATGTCCTTCTCCTTAAATCTTATGGCTTGCCCCAAGGCGGTTACTATTATAGCCTCGTCTTTCCCAGAAGAAGGCCAAACCCAATTAAGGAGGTCGTCCTGTTTTAATTTTATGGCGAGTATGCCGGTGCGCCTTACGTTTCCAAAATCTTTAAGCGCTGTCCGTTTTATAAGACCTTTTTTAGTGGCCATCACCAAGAATTCCTTTTCTGCTACATCTGAGGGATATGCCACAATAGCGCTTATTTTTTCTGCAGGGGGTATTTCCAAGAAATTGTGAATTGACTTTCCTTTAGAGGTACGGCTTGCGGCTGGAATTTCATAAACCTTTGTTTGGAAAACTTTCCCATGGTCGGTGAAAAACAAAATATTGTCATGCGTGTTCGCTCCCACAAGTTTTTGAATCGCATCTTCTTCCTTGAGCTCAAAACCAATAAGTCCTTTGCCGCCTCTTTTCTGAGACTTAAAAGCGCCCCAAGGCAACCTCTTTATATAACCACCCCTGGTAAGCGTTATCACCGCTTCTTCTTTAGGCACAAGGTCTTCTTCTCTAAATTCTTTTAGACCTGAGGCAATCAGTTTTGTTTTACGCGCACTAGGAAATTTCTCTTTAAGTTCAACAAGTTCTTCTTTGATAATACCAAGCATTTTCTTGGGGTTTTTGAGTATCAATTTAAGATCTTCTATTAATTTCCTTTTCTCTTTGAGCTCTTCTTCAACTTTCTTGGTTTCTAGCGCCGCCAAGGTCTGTAGTTTCATCTCCAATATCGCGTTAGCTTGGATTTCAGAAAGCGCAAATTTCTTTATCAGATTACCTTTTGCATCTTCACGATCTTTTGATTTTTTAATCGTCGCAATAACAGCGTCGATTTTATCAAGTGCTTTAACTAGACCCTCTAAGATATGCGCACGCTCTTCTGCCTTTTTTAAATCAAACTCGGTGCGTCTTTTTACCATACTTTTCCGATGCTTGATATACTCTTCTAAAATATCCTTAAGTGATAAAATTTCTGGTTGAAGACCGTCAACCAAGGCGATCATATTAAAATAAAAATTTTTCTGAAGTTCTGTGTATTCGTAAAGTTGGTTTAGGACCTTCTGGGGGGAGGCATCATTTTTAAGCTCTATTACGATTCTCATTCCGTCTCGGTCAGATTCATCTCTTATGTCTCTCACGCCTTCAATTTTTTTATCCGTTACAAGCTCCGCCATCCTTGTTATCATCTCAGACTTATTAACTTGGTAAGGAATTTCGGTGATTATGATTTGGAAGCTCCCGCTTTTGCGTTCTTCAATTTCGGCGACGGCTCGCGTGGTCACCGATCCGCGACCAGTGGAATACGCTTCTTCAATTGATTTTTTATCATACATTGTTCCGCCAGTCGGGAAATCAGGGCCTGGTACGAATTTCATTAAGTCTTTCACTGTAGCGTCTGGGTTTTCGCTTAAATAAGTGATAGCGTCAACCAATTCCACCAAATTGTGAGGCGGAATACTTGTTGCCATGCCTACTGCGATACCAACAGTTCCATTCAAAAGGAGGTTGGGTATTTTGGCCGGCAAAAATTTGGGCTCTTCTCTTGATCCGTCATAATTGGGTTGCCAATCAACGGTTTCTTTCTCAATATCAATCAAAAGCTCTTCTGCAATTTTAGAAAGACGTGCTTCGGTATAACGCATGGCGGCTGGCGCATCTCCATCAACAGACCCCCAATTGCCCTGACCATCAATCAGTGTGTAGCGAAGGGAGAAATCTTGGGCCATACGAGCAAGCGCATCATAAACAGCGGAATCTCCATGCGGGTGATATTTACCAAGCACTTCACCAACAACGTTCGCTGATTTTTTGAACTTAGCGTCATGTCTCAAAGCGTTATCCCACATCGCCCAAAGAATTCTTCGCTGAACCGGTTTCATGCCGTCACGCACATCAGGAATGGCGCGGGAAACAATAACCGACATCGCATAATCCAAATAAGACTCCTTGAGTTCGGAGGTTATTTCTCTTTTTTCAATTCTATCCGTATCCTTTTCCATTTTTTATTTAGCCAAATTTATTATTGTTTTCGGGACAGGATCTTCGTCGACAAATAAAAAACTCTTGCCGTCTCCGTAGAAAGAATACTCGTTTGTTTCTTGAGCCCGTGATTTAAGATTATTAAAGGTTTTTTTGGTGCTGTCTATCGTCGTCGCTATCTGACTACCAAGATCCGAAGCTATCTCCCTAGAGCCACGAGAAAGAGTTGCCCAAAATGAATTTTCATTATTTTCTACGCTCGCTTTTTCTTTTATGGGTATTAAACTGGGAATGTTCAGATTGAGATAAATAGCCCACAAGCCGATTATAAATAACATGCAAATACTACACAACACAATAAGGTATTTTTTCTTGACCCCATCATCCGCCCGTTGAATTTTTCTAAGTCGGTTAGCGGCTCCCGACAATAAATTGTCCAATTTCGAAATATGATACATCTTAAGATTTAAGACATTTGATTTCCATCGTCCCAGGACGTAAATCTTTTTTCTTAAATACTAACTTTTCTTCCAGCTCTAGTTTAGACTTTCCGAATTCCTTATAAAATTTTGACGGATCTTTAGAAGAAACTATTACAGTAGCCGGCTCAAGTCGGCGGACAAGCTTGGCCGCAACTTCTTCAGATAAATACTGCTTACCCACTGGAACAATCAAGACATCAGCTCCTCTAAGATTTCCTTCCAACTCCTTATCCGGCTCTTTGTGTATTTGTCCCAAGAGCACTAGGTTTATTTCATCAATGAGAACCTTATAAATAGTCCTTTCTGTGTTTGTTTTTTCATCATATCCTGCGCTGTAACCCCGGACATTTACTTCGCTCGCCTCAAACTCGCCTTGATGATCAATCCAAACAAAATCACCCTGGCCGGGCAGGCCATCTCCGTCTGGAACGGAACTTGATGGCTTAATCGTGCTCAATACCACCTGCGCGCCCCTCAAAGACCTAGCGTTTGTAGGATCAACGAGAACGACAGTATTCCCCGACTGAATTTTGAAATAATTATCACCCAGACAATTTATAACCATGTTAGAGCTTTGATCGCTTAATCTTAACCCAATTTTACCCGATTTTAGACATAAAATCAAACCAAATTCGTGAGAGAAACGTTAATTCGAACGGGGTTGCCATCCCCCACAAGCCTATGCTAATCTTGCATACATTGATATGAACACGACAAATAATAAAGCTTACTTGTTGCAACTTTTAAAAAGTAGGGGGGACATACTCTCCGTGCTTAAAGTTGGCGATCTTGTAACTGGTGCAGTATTGGAGGGGGGCGCAAATAAAATAGTGGTTGACCTAGGGAAGCACGGCACCGGCATTATATACCGCGGGGAGATACAAAACGCCCGCGAGTTAGTGAAAAATCTGAAAATCGGAGACCCCGTGCATGCCAAGGTCGTAGAGACGGACAACAGCGAAGGCGTTGTTGAACTATCCCTAACTGAGGCGGGGAGACAGAAAGCTTGGGCAGGGATAAAAGAGATCCAAGACAAAGACGAAGTAATAAAATTCGTTCCGAAGTCATTCAATAAGGGCGGGTTGATAGGAGAACTCCATGGAATTCAAGCCTTTCTTCCTATCTCACAACTCGGCACTGCAAATTATCCTAAGGTTTCAACTGATGACAGAACACAAATAGCAGCAGCCCTGGAAAAACTTGTTGGCAAAGAAATAGAAGCAAAAATAATCGATGTTAATCCACGAACCAATAAGCTAATAGTTTCTGAACGAGCCGCAACAGAAATTAGCCTCAAAGAACTCGCAAAAAATTATTCCGTAGGCCAAATTATTGAAGGCGTTGTCTCTGGAGTTGCTGATTTTGGAGCATTTGTAAAATTTACGGACAATCCAGAAGTAGAAGGCTTAATCCACGTTTCTGAACTTGATTACAAGGTTGTAGACAACCCGAAAGAAATAATAAACGTTGACGATGTCGTAAAAGCGAAAATCATAGACATAAAAGATGGCAAAATCTCTCTATCCTTGAAAGCCCTAAAGGAAGATCCTTGGCAAAGTTTGGCTATAAAGTATAAAGCGGGCGCCGTCGTAAAAGGCAGCGCTTACGCGTATCATCCGTTCGGAGCAATTATTAATTTGGACAAGGAAATTCAGGGACAAATACACGTCTCAGAGTTCGGAGGAGTGGAGGAAATGAAGAAAGAAATTGTTCTGGGCAAGGAATATAAATTTACAATAGAAAGTGTAAATCTAGAAGAAAAGAGAATAAATTTGAAATTCAAACCCGCGGCATAGTCTTCTATCTCACAAATATCACGAATTTGGCGGAGCGAATTTTGAAGACAGATTCGCGACGCGATGAGCGAAGTGTGCCGATAGGCACATGAGCGAAGAGCAACAAAGAAGCTGGCGAAAATTCGCCCGCTCCGCAAGAAGAAACTGAATAATGAGCGCTTTCTTCGTTGCTCCTCCTCAATGTGGTTATCACCACGCTTTCGTCGTCACGCCTCGAACCCATCTCATTATTAAACTTCCAAATTTCGCGAGATTTGTGGGATAGAAGACAAAAAAACCCCTTTCGGGGTTTTTTATTTTTCGCTCGCAATATCCGAAGTTTTCTTTTTTATAGCCTCTAACGTTTTTTTATCTTCTTTCAATTTTTCTCGAACATTATCAAAACCAACGCCTAATTTTTCTTCATTGAAACCGTAACTCGCACCGTTTTTTGTAACAACGCCATACTTAACGCCTGTGTTCAAAACATCGGCTTCATACGAAATCCCTTCGCCATACATTATGTCGAATTCCGCTATTTTAAATGGTGGGGCAACTTTGTTCTTCACAACCTTCGCTTTTGTCCGATTTCCTACAATTTCCTCGCCTTTTTTAATCTGAGCAATGCGACGAACATCGATTCGAACCGAAGCATAAAATTTTAATGCCGTGCCACCAGTTGTCGTTTCCGGATTACCATACACAATACCAATCTTCATTCTAAGCTGGTTTATGAATATCATAATCGTGCCGGACTTTGCGCAGATAGCGGTTAGTTTACGTAAGGCTTGCGACATAAGCCGCGCTTGGAGACCCATGTGTCTGTCGCCCATTTCTCCTTCTATTTCAGCCTTGGGAGTCAAAGCAGCAACAGAGTCAACAACAATAATATCTATTATTCCGGAACGCACCAAACTTTCTGAAATATTCAATGCTTCTTCTCCGTTGTCGGGCTGAGAGATAATAAGATCTTTTACTTTCACTCCTATTTTCGCGGCATAGTCAGGGTCTAAAGCATGCTCGGCGTCTACAAATGCTGCCCTACCTCCCCGACGCTGAACTTCAGCGACTGCATGCAAAGCAAGAGTGGTTTTTCCACTTGATTCTGGTCCGTAGATTTCGATTATTCTTCCTTTCGGAAGTCCACCACCCAATGCAATATCCAAAGAAAATGAACCCGATGGAATGGTTTCTACCTTAGCGCGAGTTGTGTCTCCAAGTTTCATTATCGCCCCTTCGCCAAAACGTGACTGCAACGACTCCATCAGAGTCTCAAGCTCTTTCGCTTTATCTTCTTTTTTTTCTATTTCTTTATCTTTTTTGATAGAAGTCATTCTATTTTATAAATCGGTGTTTGTGCTTGTTGCGTAAAATATTTGTTTAGTAAATGATTGTTTTTTGCCAAGAAACTTCTTAATGTCGAAGGATAAAGTATTGAAACCAGGACCCAATGGAATATCTTTTTCGAAATCGCCGTCTTTTGTAGGATAGATCCGCTCACCATTTACTGTCAACTCATATCCCGAATCAATATTGCCCGAAAGATTAAAAACCGGACTGGCGGTAAAAACCGTGTCTTCTTTTAGATTGTTCAAACTAATTCCGTTTGCTTGTGGAAGTAATAGAAGTCCAAAATACACCACCAAGGCCATCACGAATACTAAGATCAAGATAATTTTTGTATTTATCTTTGTTGATTCGAATCTGTTTTTCGGTAATTCGTCATTTTTACCAGAACGCTTCAACGTTTCGTTGCTCTTTTGATATTCAATCCACATTTTTTCGCCGTTTAATCCGAGCGCCTCTGCTATTCTTATTAAATAACCATGAACATAAGGCGCAGCCGGCAAGTCTTCAAGATTGTCCTCCGCTAGATTTTTTAAGAATCGCTCGGAAATTCCGGTCGCCTGAGCCAGCTTTTCAAAAGAAACGCCCTTGTTCTTTATAGCTGTTAAAAAGGCTGATGAAAAATTCTTTTGTTCCTCGTTTGGCATAATCTTAATATACTTCCCTTGGCTTTGCTCCGTCGCCAGGCCCCACAACGCCCTTCTCTTCCATTATATCGAGGAGTCGGGCTGCTCTTGCGTAACCAACCTTCAACCGCCTTTGTAAAAGTGAGGCAGACGCTTTTTTTGCCGCCCGAACCGTTTCAACCGCTTCATCGTATAATTCATCATCAGAATCACCACTATAATTATCGAACTGAATACCACTAGCCTCCACAGGCGCATCTGCGTTAAAGACGACCTCTTCGTCGTTCTCTCCCGAGAGTGGTTTGTTGTTGTCTTTAATGAAATTTAACACATTTTTAATCTCGTCTTCGGTGAGATATGCGCCTTGGATACGTTGTGGTTTTGAAAGCTCTGCCGAAGTTAAGAGTAGATCGCCATGGCCTAAAAGTTTTTCGGCTCCTCCCGTATCAAGAATAGTTCGCGAATCCACCTGGCTTGCTACTTGGAGAGCGACCCGCGAAGTAATGTTCGCCTTGATTAGTCCGGTTATAACCTCAACCGATGGTCGTTGAGTGGAAACAACCAGATGAATTCCTGTTGCCCTGGACATTTGAGCCAAACGAATTATTGATCCTTCAACCTCTCTGCCATACGAAGACATCAGATCGGCTAATTCATCTATAACTATCAATAAATATGGAAGTTTATAAGAATTTTTATTGTAACTCTTTATATCTCTTGCTCCTGCTTCTAAAAGAAGCTGATAACGCCTATCCATTTCTTGAATCGCCCAACGGAGCGCTCCCATGGCTTTTTTATTCTCTGTTATGACCGGTGACATAAGGTGTGGAATACCATCATAGATAGAAAGCTCAACTCGTTTCGGGTCAATCAAAATCATACGAAGAGTATCTGGTGAATTTCTGTATAACAAAGAAATTAAAAGAGAGTGTATAGTTATGGATTTTCCACTACCAGTTGCGCCAGCAATCAAAAGATGCGGCATCTTTGCAATGTCCGAAAAAATAGGATCTCCGCTTACGTTGCGTCCCAAAGCAAAAGCAAGAGGAGAACCTTTTTCAAAATCAGGATAAAGCAATAAGCTTCCCAAACGCACAAGCGCGGCCGACTTATTAGGCACCTCGATGCCGACCAGTGATTTGCCGGGAATCGGCGCCTCTATTCTTATCGGATGGGCGGCAAGTGCAAGAGCAAGATCCGAATTCAATGCTGTTATTTTAGAAAGCTTAACTCCTTCTGCGGGTTTTAGAGTAAATCTTGTGACCGCAGGACCAATAGCTACTTCCCCCATCTCAACCGATATTCCAAAACCATCAAGGGTTCTTTTTATAATATTGGCGTTAGCTCGAAGATCGCCTATGGTTGGTTTCTCAATTGTTGAAACCAAAAGTTTCAAAGGCGGTGGGGTATAATTTTTTATTCTTAATGCTTTGAATTCAGAAGAAATCTTCTTTTCTTCTTTGGTTGTCTTCTCCAAAACCGCCTCAGCCGCCACCTTGTTTTGTTTTATTTCGGAATCTACAGCCAAATCAGGCACATTGGTTGAGATAACCGGTTCCACCTCATCTTCTTCATCATCTTTCTTGTTTCTGCTGAAAGAAAATCTAATCGGTCGATTCAGAGTCACCAGAAATGATACAAACAATATAGTAAGGGTTATGACTACCGAAGCAGGTACCCCAAAAGGATCCTTGAGCGATCCAACCAAAGTTCCGGTGAGCCCCCCGCTTCCAGGATAAACAATGTCCATAAAACCTAAGCCGGCCATCACGAAAAGAATGCCACCAACAAGAGTTAGTCCAAAAAATTTGCGAGCTGTGGTTATGAAAGAAAACGCCAAGAGGAAGGAGGAAAGCGGAAACAAGTAATATCCCCAACCGAACAGTTTGTTAAATGTAAGATAAAACTTTTCGCCCCAGGGCCCAGCTTGCGACACGCCAGCCAAAATAAAAAGTACCGCTATGCCTAGAAAGAGTATCGTCCAAACCGTTTTCCTTATATCTGGATGAATATTTGTCTGGATATCGCCAATCCTACCGCCTTCCTCGCGTTTTTTATTTTTGGGCTTGCGAGACATTTGTTTACTACATTTAACCCCAAAAACGTTTCGGGGGCAATACTTGAGAAACAAAAAATCCCGAAGTAATTCGGGATTTAAATAGTTACTGAATGGTTTTGAGATAAAGTCGTAGATACGTTTCTGGCACAACATCCTCCGGAACAAGGCCCAGCCCTTTTACCTCGCCCTCCAAGTCTGCGTTGATATCGTGTCCTCTAATCTCGGTGAAATCACCCAGCTTGTCAACGGAATCCAAGGACAAAACAAATCCGTTCTTTCTATAAATAGTCCTTTTCTTAACAAAGGTCACGATTTCTGTGAAATTCCTCAAAGCCCTTTCCGTCTCAGACTCTGAAGACAGAGGGATAACAAGTTTCGTTCTCGAGTTCAAGCCGTTCGGTCCCCACTTAAAGACGAAAAATGTGCCGCCGGAGGTTTTCCTCAAGTGGAAACATTCGTCATTTGTGAGTGGAGCAAGGCCATTCTTTGTTAGGTAAATGTCTGTTTCGGTTGTTGCCGAGTCAAGAAACCAGCCCATTTCCCGAAGCTTATCATCACGAACATGACCCCTGATTTTAATTTCTTGCGGTTGGACGACCGCTTTCTGTTTCATCAAGCCAGGCTCTTCTATGAATACTTCGTCCTCAGAAACTCCAAGATTTTTTCTGACAGTTTCAACTAGCGAAGCGATAATCACTCCCTTCACCTCATCGATGCTTCGACCAGTCGTGTCAATCTTGAAAATTGGAATACCTGGAAGTTCTCTTTCAATAAGCTCGGAGGTCTCAACCACGCACGCCAACATTTCATCCAACGATTTCGGATTCATCCTTGATCCATATTTGGGATTCGGATCTTTGCCGTATTCCCTGACGAGCGCTTCCTCGACCGAGCAGGCCAGAAGCACAACAGCATCAAGCGATTTTATCCAAGGACCAGTTAATGCGAATGTTTTGTAAGCCTCGTACTGTTCTTTGGTAACGGCGCCCTTTCTCAACTGCCACCCAAGATGAACCAAGTTATCAAAAAGACCTCGGTTCAAAAAGACTGCGTGAAACCTTCTGTCAGAATTTGCCTGGATAAGGTTTTGGAAATTATAAGCGAAGTGGGTCATCTCAAAATCATAAGCTCCAACCCTAGGAATCCCTCTCGTCATTTCTGATTCGGCGCTCTCTTGCCGAATTAGAAACTGGAATCCCTGTCGCCTAAACCAACGCTCAACCTCAACAAGCTGCCTATCCTTGCCGGCTTTTGCTGTCCCAAAAAACTCAACGATGATGGGTTTGATAGGGATATCTGTTTTCTTCCGTGGAGCATCGAGCCGCTCAAAGATGGCTTTTGCTGTCGCAGAGGTACGCGCTTCATCAAAAGGCATGATTTCGGTGAATAGAATCGACATTTTCCTCTCATCATCCTTTTTCAAATGTTATTTTGCTGACCTCATACTATTTGTTTCGGAGCCTTTGTGTCAAGCCAAGCTTTGGGTTTATGATAATAAAAACAATGAACCAGATAAAAAAGCCGACCCTAGGCTTAGATTTAGACGGAGTTATCATCGATCACACCGAAAACAAGAAAAAACTGGCAAAAGATTTCGGTTTTGAGATCGCTACAAACGAAACACCAACCGACATAATAAAACATAAATTACCAAAAGATGTTTGGAGAAAAATCCAAACGCTCATTTATGACGATCCGGTGGTTGGTTTTTCTCCTCCGCTTGTAAAAGGTGCGGCAGCTGGCTTAGAATTGCTGAGCGAAACCGGATTTAAATTCTTCTTGATATCAAGAAGAAAATCAGAGGGATTGCCGATAGAGCTTTTAAAACGAGTGGGTCTTTGGCCTCGTTATTTCAATAAATCAAATACCTATTTCGTGAAAGACAAGGAAGCTAAAAACGAAAAGGCCCGAGAATTGGGGGTAAGCGCATACATCGACGACCAACCTTCTGTTTTAGAAAAATTATTGTCTGTACCTAAAAAAATATTGTTTGACGAATATGGGGTGTTCCCAGAAAGCAAAAATTACACGAAAATTAAAACATGGGCAGAGTTTCTGGAAATACTAAAAAGTTTATAAATCCGGATATTTTCCGGGCTTACGACATACGCGGTTTGTATCCCTCGGAAATCGACGAAAGGGCGGTCTTTAACATCGGACAAGCGCTTGCTCCTTTTTTTGGTAGAGGGAAGGTTGTTATTGCCCGCGATGGACGCATTAGCTCGCCACGACTTTATCGGGCACTCTGCCGAGGTCTGAAAAAATCAAACCTTATAAAACTAGGACTTGCGACAACGCCGATGTTTTACTATCTCGTGGAACGCCTCGGGGCGAGAGGCGGTTTAATGGTGACCGCCTCGCATAACCCAAAGGAATGGAATGGTTTGAAGGTGGTCGGACGAAACTCGGAAATGATAAGCGGTTATGCAATACGCAAAATTATATTTTAAATTTCTTAATAGACAGGCAGCGCTAAAGAGGCCGCTGCGAGTTATTTTTGATTGCTCAAACGGCCCAGCCGGTCTTGTCTTGAAAAATCTAAAGATAAAAAACATAAAAGCCACGATAATAAATTCCCGAATTGACGGTCGCTTTCCGGCACACGGCCCCAATCCTTTGGTTAAAATGGCCACAAATCAATGCGCCAAAGAAGTACGAAGCCGAAAAGCTGATCTGGGCGCGGTTTTTGACGGCGACGCCGATCGGGTAATGTTTATTGATGATTTGGGGCGGCGAATACCGGTTCATGTTATAACCTATCTTCTTTCTCTTAAAACTCCACCACCCTACGTCGCGGATTTGTACATCTCAAGAACCCTAACGCACCTTAATTTGCTAAAAACGGTGGATTCGAAAGTCGGCGCTTATTATATGAAAAAAACCATGAAAAGAGTCCGTGCCTCGTTCGGGGCCGAATTTTCCGGCCATTATTATTTCAAGGAAATGGGAAATGCAGACTCCGGCGTTTTAGCAACGATTAAGGTAGCAAACGCCCTATCCGGACTCCCTTATAAAATCAGCCAATTTTATGATTCACTACCGGAATTTTACTTTGAGCAATGGAACATTGGGATTAAACACAAAGAGAGGGTGGAAAAAAAAATAAAATCCAAGGCCTCAAAAGATTTGTTTTTAATAGTTCGATCATCCAATACCGAACCAGCGACTAGATTCTTTCTCGGTTCCCGAAACAAAAAAATTTTTCAAAAAGAACTTAAAAGGCTTCAAAAAATACAATAAAACTTATTTTGACAAGATAGCTTCGGTGTATTAGTGTTGGCTTCAGTTACTTACCTTCACGCCACAGGAACCGAGCAATGGACTCCACGATTATCTTGATCTGGGCCTTGATTTGCATGGGTTGGTTTTTCTGTCTGATCTCAGGAGAGATGCGTAAGATTGGAACCGAAACAGCTAGAATCCCTAATTATCAAGCACTACATATCTATAGTCTCAAAACAAGTCTGCGCCTTTGGGATTCAGCAACTATTTCATTTTCGGCGGCCTATGTAATTCTCTTTGGCAAGATGCTCAGCTTCCTGTTCCTAATATTGTTTGGAGCAACAGCAAACCCAGGCATCTTGGGTCAACTCATGGTGATTCCTTTCGCGGCCCTGACATTTTTTGCCGCGAGATCAACCGCAAATTATTTAGTAAGAGAAATTTCTGGACATAGATTTTCTATTCTCCGAGGTTTCTTACAAGAGGCGTAATAATATATCCCCCGACATTTGTCGGGGTCGTTTTTTAATCAGAAACAATAAATCGTAGGCAGATTTCTATGCTTCCGTTATAATTGACAAAATTGCTAATATATGTTATCATTACTCCAGTTCCTAAATACGCCACCTTCAAGGAGGGCTGATGAATTCGATCTTCTATTACACCGAGCTTGCTCGGGGAGAACTGAAGTTTTTCTTTATCGTTCTCTTCGTTCTTCTCGGCTTCGAAGCGGCAGAGTACTCGGCGAAGCGCCTCCTATCCGGTAAGAAGAGGAACGACGAGAACCACTTCGATTGGAGCCGTCGGTTCGAGAAGTTGAGTACGTGGTCGTTCTTCGTCGCCTACGCGCTCCTCGCAACGCGCGTGATGCCGCTCATTCTCGCAATCGCGAGAAGCGCGGATGGTTGGCCAAAATCTGATGCCTGGGCCGACATTGCGACTTACTCGTTGATGACTTGCGTGGGGCTCGTTTGTCTCCTTGCAAGCCTGTCTACGAAGGACAGAATAACCGAGCAGGCATTAGGCACGCCGCTTCTGCCGGCGAAGAGGCACAGAGACGATCCGTGGAGAACGAGAACGTGGATCCACCGGATGCCGTAGTTTCGGCCACAGATAGATATCGCCCCCGATAACAAGTCGGGGGTGATTTTTTTATTAAAAACACAGAAAACACAGAAAAGTTAAAAAACCCGATAGTCGCATGAAACCTACACTGCTTGACCAAAAGTACCAAACAATGTGAAACGCTGTGTTTTCTTAACAAGCCAATAATGCCATTAAACCTATGTTTTTCATTTTTTATGTTTAAAAATGTTTGTCAACAAACATTTTAGAAGCCCGTTTTGTTTGTCAGCAAACAATTTGGGGTCAGAAATGTTTGCCGACAAACAATTTGAGGGTTAAAATACTAAAACCCGATAATGAACCAAAAATCACAACTTGGACGAGAGGGTGAAGATTTCGCCTGTGAATATCTCGTGGATAAGGGTTTTAAGATAATAGACCGCAATTGCAGAAAACCGTGGGGCGAATTAGATATAGTGGCCATTTCACCAGACAAAACCCTTGTTTTCGCAGAAGTTAAAACGATGTCCGGATTTAATGATGGTGGCCTGAAACCAGAAGACCAGATGAGTCGTTCAAAAATAGAAAGGTTCAGAAGGGTCGCCCAACTTTATGCTGGTTCAAATGAAAAATTGATAGATGAAAATAAGGGTTGGCGCTTGGATCTTATATCCTTGACAAAAATTGGAAAAGATTTTATTTTAAAACATTACGAGCAAATTGTCTGAGTTATTGACACACAACGACAGATTAATATATCGTTATTAAAACTTATGACCTTAAGAGAAAGCCAAATAAAAGATTTTGAGAAAAAATTAACCTCTAAAAAAGACGAGTTAGAAAAACAAATCAAAGATTCTAAAAAGGGATTGGACTTCGGAGACGACACCGATCACTTCGAAGAGGAGGAGGACGAAACCGAAGAAATGGCCAACTATCTTGCAATGAAAAAAGTACTTGATGAAAAAATCGAACACATCGATAGAGCTCTCGCAAGGATAAAAAACGGAACATACGGCATTTGTCAGAATTGCGGAAAAGAAATAGACATTAAGGTTTTGGACGCTGAGCCAGAATCCAATTTGTGCCGAGACTGTAAATCACAATGAAGTCGGTTCCGCGATTATATTCTGCGGAGTTGGACGGGATCAATGCGGAAATAGTTGAGGTGGAGGCCGACTTAAATGTTGGCCTTCATTCGTTTAATATAGTTGGTCTTGCCGACAAAGCCGTCTCGGAGGCCAAGGAGCGGGTCAATTCAGCGCTAAAAAACTGCGGCATTAAACCACCCACAAAGGAGAATAGAAGAATAACAATAAATTTGGCTCCGGCTGATATTAAAAAGGCTGGGTCAAAATTTGATTTGCCGATAGCAATTGCATATCTTCTGGCGAGTGACCAACTAAAAGAGTTTGAGACAAAAGATAAGCTGTTTGTTGGCGAACTTTCTCTTGATGGGACGCTCCGTCCAGTGAGTGGTGTCTTGTCAATCGCAATACTTGCGAAAGAAATGGGATTAAAGTATTTATTCGTTCCAGAAGAAAATGCCGCAGAAGCCGCATCAATTTCTGAAATCAAAGTTATACCAGTGAGGAGACTGAACGAGCTCATAGAACATCTTGAGGGCATAACTATAATAGGGGCGCAAGAAAAAACAAATATTGAGGCGGTTTACCCGACTCATTTTGTGAGAATCAGCGAGATAAAAGGTCAGTTTGCGGCTAAACGCGCGCTTTTGATTTCAGCTGCGGGTGGCCACAACTTACTAATGTCTGGTCCGCCGGGCACTGGCAAAACAATGATAGCTCAAGCGTTGGGTTCGCTTCTTCCTCCGCCGACTAAACAAGAAACTATAGAGATAACACAAATTTACAGCTCCATCGGACTAAACAACTCAAAAGTCATAAACCATAGGCCATTCAGGGCGCCTCATCATAGTGCATCACTCGTATCTGTAATCGGTGGTGGGGCAAACCCGAGACCCGGAGAGATAAGCCTGGCTCATCGCGGTGTTCTTTTCTTGGACGAAACTCCGGAATTCCACAGAGACGTTTTAGAAGGATTGAGACAGCCGCTTGAAAATGGTTCGGTACACGTCGCTCGAGCTAAGAAAAGTCTGGTTTTTCCGGCAAGATTCCAACTTGTCGCAGCAATGAATCCTTGCCCTTGTGGATATTTTGAAGACCCGGATAAAGAGTGCCGCTGTACCGCGAATGAAGTTTTCCGATATCAGAAGAAGCTGTCTGGCCCACTTTTGGACCGGTTGGATATACAAATTGAGGTTCCTAGAATTCCAATTGAAGAGCTTAGAAATGTGGGGATAGACACAAAAGCGGAAAACGAGATGAGAGATCAGATTGTTGCGGCGAGAAAAATACAAGACATGAGATTTCAAGAAACAAATCCAAGAATATTCTCCAACTCCGAGATGAACTCAAAGATTGTAGACAAGCTAATAAAACTTGATAATGCCGCAGAAAACTTTTTAAAACATAAACTAGAAAAATCTTTTGTTTCGGCGAGGGGGTATTACCGAATTTTAAAAGTAGCCCAAACAATAGCTGATTTGGAAAACTCTCCGGATATAAAAACGGAACACCTTGCAGAAGCGTTCCAGTATAGACTTAAAAACGATTAGGTTTATTTTACTGCGAACGGGTTCTTAGCTCCGTAAACTTCGAAGTGAACATGACACCCAGTAGTACCGTGAACGTTCCCCGTATTACCAATCTGAGCAATCTCGTCACCCTGCGAAACATAATCCCCAACTCTTACAAAATTTTTCTCAGTATGGGCGTATCTAGTACGAGTTCCGTTGGGATGCTCGATCATAATATAATTCCCAAAACCAACATTCCAAAATCCGCGACCAGACTCTTCGGTAACCAAGCCCTCGGCAGAGGCATAGATAGGCCTACCACAGGAATCTGCTATATCAACCGCATTGTGATCATGGAGCTCGCCCCAATTGTAGCCACGGGCGGGAAGTATGAAATAATTTACTAAATCGGCAAGGCTATCTACGTATCTATTAACATATGCGATACGACCTTGCGGCTTGGCATAAGGCAAAACTATGTTGTTCCCGGTCGAATCAAAGAGTTTTTGATAACTGGGATTGTATTGTTTTATGAGGTTGGGGTCAATTTTATAAGCTGCGGCAACGGATTCCACCGAATCGCCGTCTTTAATTTCGTATAATACTCCCGAAACAGGCAAAATTTTTATCCCATCCCCAGGATGAATAGAAGAGCGAATTTGCGGGTTTGCCCAGCGAAGGGTTTCTATTGAGACGTCAAACTCGGCAGCTATTTTCGAAAGCGTATCGCCTGGTTTAACTTTATAGTTTTGTAAGCCGTTGCGCGCTTCAACCAGATTATTAGATGGGCTTGAACCGCCCTCAACTATCCCGAAGACAAGGGGCGTCTCACGAGCATCGGAAGAAAAATCCGAACCAAATGATGGATCTATCAAATCTAGGATTACCGGCTCACGATATTCTTCCTCGGGACCACCAAAACCATAATCGTTTGAGTTTTCTGAGTTTTTAATCATTCCACCACCAAAAACGACCACTAAAATCAAAAACAATGACCACGCGCTAGTCATTCTTGGAAAACCCTTAAAACAAAGCTTTATTTCAGCAAGTATTGTACTAATGAAAACATATTAGCATACTGAAGAGATAAGCTCAAAAACCAACAATGAGACAACGCCTAGGCCAACACTTCCTTATTAATAAGGGGGTTATACAGAAAATAGTTAATGCCCTATCTCTCAAAGAAGGGGATTTTGTGGTAGAGATAGGCCCCGGACACGGGGAGCTCACAAAAGAGCTTGTAAAGCATGATCCAAGACTAAATATTGTCGCCATAGAGAAAGATTTAGGATTAGCAGCGAGCATAAGACTTTTGATGCCTAACCAAGACAAAATCGAGGTTGTTGAGGGCGATGCGCTCAAAGTATTAGGGGGGATAATCTCTAAACATAGCCTTGAAGCCCGTGGATACAAAATCGTAGGCAACATCCCTTACTATATAACTGGTTATTTGCTCCGATTGATATCTGAACTAGAGAACAAGCCCGAACTTGTCGTTCTCACGATCCAAAAAGAGGTTGCGGATAGGGTTTGCGCTAAGCCGCCGAAAATGAACCTACTTGCAGCAAGTGTTCAATTCTGGGCGGAGGCCGAAATCATTGAATATGTTCCCAAAGAAGATTTTAGCCCCGCACCAGAAGTAGACTCGGCAATCATAAGACTAACCACAAGAAATTTTGATAAAAAAACATCAAAGAAATACTATGAAACAATAAGGATTCTTTTTAAACAGCCAAGAAAAACTATTTTAAACAATATTTTGGACTATTTTTCGGATACCGAGGTGGATAAAAATGAAATCAACGAAAAACTTAGAAATTTGGGCATAAAACCATCGGAAAGAGCGCAAAACTTGGATATAGAAACGATAAAAAAACTCTCTCAGGTATTGTATAATTAAAGGTGGTGGAAAATAATTTTGTCACCAATTTTCTTGTGCGCAGAAAACTGCTTTCGGTTGGTTTGATTTTTATCGCAATGTTATTAATTTTCGGAAGAGCAAGGGAAGTTTCGGCGATAGGCTTATTGAGTCCGTTCGGCGGAAGGATAATTGCTATATCGCCCAACCTAGATGCTCTGTGTCCAGTCGGGACACACATAATAACGATTGGGTTACCAAAACCAAGAGTGGCAATTTTCACCAATACTCCCCCCTTAGTAAAAAACGGACCGGCTAGAGTTGGAAAATGGGCAATTGGATTAACATTGCCTGGAATACCACCATGTTTGCCGGTTGTAAGAACAATGGGTGTAAGCAAATGAGAAAAAATATAAATACAAAAAGAGTAATCGCTGTTGCTTTGGTTGCTTCGGCTGCCCTAACTTCTTTTTTAATAATAAAATCAGGGAGTGAAAAAAATAATGCCGCGGCCCTGAACGTTGTGACCAAAAATAACATTGGCACAAATTTTAATTTTGATTCAACTGATTTTTCACAACCCGGACCGCTTTTGGCAGAAGTTTCTCAAAACGGATCAGATAAAAATCTCACCGATGCTTTTACCACATCCTATCTCTTGGAAATATTTAAAAGAAATTCAGAAAACGACTTAGGGGGCAAAAATTCAGAACTAACCCTACCTCCGCAAGAAGTTTTCGAAAGTTTGTTGGGAGAGTATGCTAGCAAAAACTTCGAGTGGGTAAGATACGGGGAAAAAGATTTAAACATCTCGAAAGACAATTCAATTGGAAAACAAAAAGAATATATCACTGCGGTACGTGGAATACTGCAGAAAAATTTTGACGGCCTTACCGACCAGGTAATAGCTCTTGATAGTTTTTTTTCCGAAAATAATCCGAAGCCGCTTAGAGATCACGTTGTTTTCTTGAAATCACTCTCCGACGAGTCTCTGCGAATTCCTGTTCCAGAAAACAATAAAACATTCCAGCTCCAATTGGTTAATGTCTTGAAGAAAGAACATTCCATCTATAACGCAATCTTGGGCCTAAACAATGATCCATTAAGTTCTTTTTCGGCCCTAAATGAGATATTGGGAACCGCGGAGGAGCTTGGAGCCTTAAATACAACGTTGGAAGCCAGGCAAAAAGAAATATCTTCATGAACACTAAAAACACCTTAAAAAGGCTATTATCGACGACTATTCTCATGACAATGCTTGGTATCAACATGCCCTATAATGTGCCGAAAGCCGTGGCCGCTCCAAACCCATCAGCAGTAGCAAATGGTCTATCATGCCTTTCTGCAATCACGGGGATAGGAAGGCCTTCTGCGGGCGGACTAATCGGTAGCGAGGTTCCGATTAAAAACAAACAAGGCGATAAAGACGCTTGTAAAACCTTTGTTAATAGACTGAGCGACCTTGCAGTCGTAACCGCAAGGCAGGTTCTAAAGAAGAGAATTTTAGACACCATGGTAGATCAAACAATTGGTTGGATAAACGGCAATGGTGATCCAAAATTTGTAACCGATTATAAACAATTCTTAAAAGACGCCGGCAATGCGGCCGTAGGAGATGTGGCTAAGGAAATTGGTTTAGGAGCGATTTGCGCACCATTTAAATTACGTCTTCAACTCGATCTCCAAGCGCCAGGACCATTCACGCAACAAGTGAGCTGTACCTTAGACAGTATAGTAGGAAATATTGAGAATTTTTACGATGATTTTAAAGAAGGCGAGTGGATTGGATACAACGAAATCTTGAAACCGCAGAATAATTATTATGGGGCCTTTCTGCTGGCGCAAGACGAAACGCTTAAGAGATCTGCCGAAGCAACCAGATCTAAAGAATTAGAAGCGTCCGCTGGTTCCGGTTTTCTTAGCACTAAACAATGCTTGGAGTGGACTGTTTATGGAAACTCAGTAGAAGAGGACGAACCGGAAGCGCATAAAGTGTCAGTAAACACTGGTAGCTTCAACTACCCAGACCCGAGCACAAAACCGCCTAATACCGCCGCCCCTCAATATACTGGTTATATGACAAGCGTCTCCTGGGAGTGTACAAAACAAAGAATTGGGACGCCCGGCCAGATATTATCAGGCGCCACACAAAAAGCTGTAAACGCACACACCGATTATATAATAAATGCGGACGACCTCGCAGAGTATGCAGCCGCCATAGTTGATGCCGGAATAAATCGTCTTGTAAAAGAGGGGGTAAAGGGTTTGTCTAATATAAACACAAACAACACGCCCCCGGGAGGTTACAATTCGACGAATCTTCCTCCAGCCGTGAACGATCCGGCAGGAGAATATGATAATTCCAGAACTAATCAACAATTGAGCGCTGAAATAAATGATTTTAGAAACGACCTAAACGAGGCCTCAAGCTCGTTAGGCACGGCAAGAACAAATCTAACAAGTGTCCTTGATTTTAATAACCAATTGGCGACTAGCACGCAGGACTTAATTAATTGGTGTGGTGCCAATGGCGGAATCTCCTTACATCCGTTTGCCTGCTCTAATCTTTCTTCGGTGCTTTCTGGAACAACTCTTCGAGCGAGTACCACGCTTCTGCAGAGCGACTCTGTTGAGGGATTAGTATCGCTCTTGTCTGGTTTCCGGTCCCAGACCACTGTGATTACCGTCTCAAATCTAAGTAGTCTTTTAAACGCCTTCCCTGCGCTTAGGGATCAAATAAATTTGGCCGCAAGCGCAGCCGAAAGTTTATTATCCGAAACACAAAACCTGCTTACAAGAATACAAACCACCCTATCTGATTGTTTGGTGGGTGGGGGCAATTGCGGTACACCATAATCATAAACATGAATTCGATAAAAAATTTAAAACATAAAAATTTATTAATAATCGGTTTGATCCTTTTTGTGTTTTTGTTTTTGCCGGCTTCTAATGCTCATGCCGAGGGGTGGTTGGGCGGCTTAATAAGCGTTGGTAATTTTGCTACGGACGCAATCGCAAAAGTGCTTTATTATATTGCGCTCGTATTTAGTAGTATCGGCGGACTTGTTTTTGTTCTGGCCGCCTATCTAACAAGCTTTGCATTAAGTCTTAATTTAAATATACTCGGGCCAACAAACACGTTGGTTTCAACCGGCTGGATAATTACTAGGGACTTGGCGAATCTCGGGTTCGTTCTTGTGATTATAGTAATCGCCTTTTCAACAATATTGCGCCTCAGAGAATACGGTAATCAAAAAATGCTTTTCAAGCTAATCGCTGCAGCTATTTTAGTAAACTTCAGTTCCGCTATCGCGGGTGTATTCATAGATTTCTCAAATACAATAACTTATTTTTTCTTAAATAAAATTACTGATAATCCGGTTGGTATAGCTACGGCTTTGGCTGGAGCTTTTAATCCTCAAACATTTTTTGGCACTCCTAATTTTGATGGGCAAGATGTAAGCGATGTTTTTAGTGTGATTTTAACCGGTATCCAAAGTCTCGTCTTCATCACGGTTTTCACTCTCGCTGGGGCTTTTTCATTGTTGGCGGTTGCTGTAATGTTTTTTCTAAGATATTTGCACTTAACCTTCCTTATAATTATTGCTCCGGTTGTTTGGCTCTTCTGGGTCACCCCACAATTGTCCGGTCAATTCAACAAATGGTGGAGTTCTTTCTTCAAATGGGTTTTCTTTGGGCCAGCTTCAATGTTCTTTATATATCTTGCGGTTGCAAGCGCGCAGGGCATGAGCATGCAAGCTCAAAATTATAACGACGGCTCCGGGTTTTTTGGTTCCATGGGAGCAGTCATTAAGGATGTTTTAGAAAAGGGCGCACAAATGGTTGTGCTTATAGGAGTATTGCTGGGTGGTTTGATGATTGCGGAGCAAATGGGAATAGAAGGCGCGAAGGGGGCTGTAAAGGGCGCTAAATTGATTGCAACTGGAAGTGCGAAAGGAATGGGTAAGTTTTTGGGACGCACAACGGGAACGGGGGCGAGGCTCGCCGGAGGAGTTGCTGCTAGAGTCCCTGTGATTGGGCCGGCAACAAGAGGGTTAGCTGGACGCCTTCAAACTTTTGCGGGAACCCCATCAACAACCGGAATAGGCAAGGGGTTACGCAGAGCGGCCGGAGCGGTAGGTGGGGCTTTGAGCGGAACAACGCCTATTATGGGCAAGGGGGGGTTGTTGCGAGAAGCCGGGCTAAAGAATCCAGGATCATTAATTTCATCTCTTTCTTCAACAATGAAGAAGGGTGTTTGGGCCGGATTGGGTCTGAAGGATGAAAAAGACAAAAAACTAAAAACAAAACAAGAATTTGAAAAAGCCATATCGGAATTGGAAGAAAAAATAGAGAATGAAAAAGATGAAGGTAAAAAAGAGGAGTTGGAAGAAAAATTAGAAGAGTTGGAAGAGGGGTTTGAAAAATTTGAGAATCGACAAGGGAGACGCACAACCAAAAGGGAACCGACCCGCACCTCACCTCCGCCACCAGAAGGGTTTACAACAAATTCTCCGCCAGGCACAGAACCGACTACCCAGCCACCCACCACACCAACGACCTAAAACAAAATGGACTACTCTTTAATTACAGAAGAAGAAGTTTCAAGAAGATTTGAATCGGCGCCATCCGCTATTTCTAATTTATTGAACTCGGCAGACGAAAAGAAAACCATTGATGAAATAAGCCGAACTCATTATTTAAATGAGGACAAAAGACTTATTTTAGAACAACTTGTTAGCCTTGTTCTTTTGGGATTCGTTTCTCCGAACGAACTCGCAACCGAGATGAGCAACGAGATTCCCCTAAACTTCCATCACTCTAGGGCTTTGGCAAAAGAGATAGACGAAAAGGTTTTTGCGTTCGTCCGCGACGATTTGAAAAGTTCCTACGCTCCCCCGTCTGAAGATTTGTGGGAAAAAGAAAGCGAAGAAAGACCGGAAGGACAAGAACCAATAATTCTGCCTTTTGCCTTTGGTCCTCTTGCAAAAGACAAAGCACCCGAAGAAAAAACAGGAATAAAAATGGAGCCGGGGGAGAAAGCATCACAATTAAAAGATGGTCCGCTCATAATCCATTCTGAAAAGACTTCGGGCGAGGAAAAGAAAAGGTCGTCACTTTTTAGTTTTCCTTTAAATTTAATAAAGCCGAGAACAAGAACTGGGGAGGGGGCTTCTGTTAGGGCGCACGTAGAAGCGCCAAAAGAGAGGGTTGTTCATTATAGCGAGCTTCGAACGCCTGTCTCGCCATTTGGCAAGGGAGGGAATGATTCGGTTAAATTTACACTCCCGGAAAAAACTCAAAGAATAGAAATAGCTCCAACCATAAACACTCCTGAGGAAAAACCCGTCCCTATAATAATGGAGGCGCCAAAAATACCGCAAGCGAAACCAGCTCCCCAACCAAACATAAAAGGCTTTTGGCGCCCGGAACAAGCGAAAAAACCGGTAAGCGACAAGGCCCAGCCCAAAATTGAAGGAAACACCGTTGATTTAAGATAAAAATGGCAAATTTCCAAGTACCACAATTCATAGAAAAAAAGGCGAAAATAATCGGGCCGCTCACACTAGAAGAATTCCTCTACATTGCGGGTGCCGGAGGAATCAGTCTCATCGCCTTCTATGTATTTAATTTTTTCCTCTGGCTTGTAATAAGCATAGTCTTTGTGGGAGCGGCTATCGGACTAGCATTTGTGAAAATAAACGGTGAGTCTGCGCCCAAGGTCTTGCTTGCAGCGCTTAATCATCTCTCAAAACCCAAAACATATACCTGGCAGAGACAAATGATAGAAAAATCAGTTGACTTGGGCGAGTTAGAGCAAATTGAAGAACTCCGAAAAAACATGGGCCTGCAAGAAAAATTGAAGTCGGTAGCCCTAAACATAGCAACGGGTAAGATTTTTTCTGGCAAGAGAACAAAAAACGAGGTTAGAGAGTATGAAACCGTAACGTTTCTTACTGGGGAACAAAGAAAAGCAAAGAGAGTAGATTATTAAAAATAGGAAATGGCAGAGAGATAAGATAAAATGATATAACAATGGCAGAAACATCATTACCAACACAAAAATTTGTAGATGTGAAATCAATAAAAGATGGTATCCTTTATTTAAAAAATGGAGGGTTACGTCAATTACTAATAGTAGGTGGAATAAACTTTGACCTTAAATCCGAAGAAGAACAAAACCTAATACTTTCGAGTTTTCAAAATTTTTTGAACACGCTTGATTTTTCTGTCCAATTTTTCATCCATTCCAGAAAAATAAACATTGATGAGTATTTGGAAATGTTGGGAAAAAGAAAGACTGAAGAAACGAACGAACTCTTAAGGATTCAAATAGAAGATTACATTTCGTTTATTCGTTCGTTTGTTGCCGAAAATCCAATAATAAGTAAAACTTTTTTTACGGTTGTGCCCTACGATCCAGTCTTTATGTCAAATAAAACAGGAGGGATTTTTAGTCTGTTTCAGAAGAAAACCGACGGGACAAAACAGCTCGAAGCCCAAAAACAAATCGAGCAATTATCACATCGCGTGAATCAGGTAATAAGCGGCTTCCAACAAATTGGTTTAAGGGCAACTGCATTGAACGACGAAGAACTTATCGAGCTCTTCTATAATATGTATAATCCCCAACTGATTGAAAAAAAGGGCCTAGAGATAGCCAAACAAAAATGAATCCCGTTAGAGACAAACAAAGCATCAATCTCATGATTTACAACAAAACAAAAACAATCCACACAACAAAGGTCAGGTCGTCTATCTACGGAAGCGCAATCGCTTCCTGTCTCTAACGGGATGAAAATAAAGGTTCCGCAAGCATATAAACCGGGCGCCGAAGATGTCCCTAATGTAATCGCCCCTTCGGGAATGGCCGTTGAATCAAATTATCTGAAACTAGGTGATTATTTCGCAAAAACATTTTTTGTCTTTACCTATCCAAGGTTTTTATCGAGCGGGTGGTTCTCCCCGATAATAAACATGGCCGAAATGATGGATATTTCAATTTTCACTCATCCAATGGATACCGCCTTGGCTCTAAAAAATCTAAAAAAGAAGGTTGCGCAAATTGAAGCTGAGCTTTCAGAAAAACAAGAAAAGGGTTCGGTACGCGATCCCGTCTTGGAAACCGCCTATCAAGACGTGGAAAATTTAAGGGATTCTCTTCAACAGGCGAGAGAAAAACTTTTTGAGGTTGGGATTTATATAACAATTTACGGCTCAAGCGAAGAGGGTCTTCGCAAACTAGAAAACACCTTGGAATCAATGCTCGAATCAAAGCTTGTTTATATAAAACCGTCCCTTTTTAGACAGCTAGAGGGTTTCAATTCAACGCTCCCTTTGGGACAAGACCGACTTCAAGCACACACGCCTCTCAATTCTGGTCCAGCTTCGTCTATCTTTCCCTTTATTTCACCAGACCTTACTTCTGACAAAGGGATTATGTATGGCGTCAATCTCCATAACAATGGTTTGGTAATTTTTGATAGATTTTCTTTAGAGAATGCGAACAGCGTTGTGTTCGCAAAATCTGGCTCAGGAAAGTCATATGCTAGCAAACTTGGAATTATTCGCTCTTTGATGATGGGTCAAAATGTTATTGTGATTGACCCAGAAAATGAATATCAGAACTTAGCGAATGCCGTAGGTGGAAGTTATTTTAAAATCTCGCTTACTTCCCCGAACCACGTAAATCCTTTTGATATACCAGTAATCCCAGAAGGTGAGGAGCCAGCGGATGTATTTAAGTCTCATATTCTAAATCTAACCGGGCTGGTGAAGCTTATGTTAAAAGAGGTAACCCCAGAAGAAGATGCGCTCTTGGATAGAGTTATCAACGAAACCTATGCTTCGCGCGACATCACGCCAGAAAGTTTTTCTGCAGACACAGTAATGCAACCGCCCCTCTTAGGAGATTTGCAAACAATTTTAGAAAACACCGATGGCGGCAAAAACATCGCAACGCGTTTGGATAAATTTGTGCACGGCTCTTACGCCGGTTTCACGAATGCCCCAACGAACGTAGATATAAAAAATCGCTTGATAGTTTTCTCTATTCGGGATTTAGAAGAAGAATTAAGGCCAATTGCCATGTATATAGTTTTGAACTTCGTTTGGAATCTTGTGCGATCGGAATTAAAACAACGACTTCTAATCATTGACGAAGCTTGGTGGATGATGAAATACAAAGACAGCGCCCAATTTCTTTTCGGACTCGTGAAGCGGGCGAGAAAGTATTACTTGGGCATAACGACGATTACTCAAGATGTAGAAGATTTTCTTAAATCCGAATACGGCAGACCAATTGTTACGAATTCCTCAATACAGCTATTAATGAAGCAATCGCCGTCTTCGATTGGAGCGGTAGCGCAAGCATTCGCCTTAACCGAGGGGGAAAAAGCCTTTCTTCTAGAAGCTGGAGTAGGAGAGGGGCTTTTCTTTGCGGGCATGAAACACGTGGCAATAAAAATAATCCCTTCGTACACAGAAGACCAAATAATAACAACCAATCCAGAACAAATAATGGAAATAAAGGGAATTAAAAAATGAACAAATTCAGCATATCAGAAATTACGGTAGGTGTTATGGGAACTCTGTTTGTAGACGGCGTTTCTGCTCTTTTGGACACAACTCTCATAGGGGCTGCGATAATGCCAGTGGTACAGAGTTTCGCGACCTGGTACATAGGCCGTTGGGTTAAAAGTAAGGGCGGCACAACTACTTTCCTAAGAGAGGTTGTGAAATACGCATCCAATCTTCTGCCTTGGATTCCAACAACGTTTTTAACATTCGTAGTTGTCGTTATCATGCAAAACCGCGGAGTATCGGAGCCGACCCTAAGCACCGCTGAAGCAACATTATGAAGAAAATTAATATATCAATAATTTTTCTATCTTTTATTTTCGTGTTTATAGCAAATGCCCAATCAAGGCCTCAGGTAATTTTAACTTGGCAAGCAAATAATTTTTACCCCTCTGATTACGAAGGTAAGGCGCTAGCGACCAAAAACACTCCGATTTCGGTTTCGGTTGAAGTAATAAAAGATAATAAAATAATTGATTTGTCGCGCGCAAGCTTTACCTGGTACTTAGACGAAAAATCAGTGACTAGCGGTGATGGATTAAAAGACTATTCTTTTAATATAACTGAACCAGTGGGAGGAGAACATTTCGTAAGGGTGCAAATTAGACTCGGTCAAGAATTATTTGAGGACTCTATTAGGATCACCGTGTCGCCGTTTTTAACGGTTGTTAGTATTCCATATCCGAACGGTTCAATCCAACAAGGGGACAAGGTAATAATTGAAGCAATTCCGTATTTCTTCAACATTTCTTCTCTTGGAGATTTGAGTTTCTCTTGGCAAGTAAATAATCAAAAACAAGAGAGTGTCGGCGACAATGCTCTTAGTCTAATTATCGGCTCGATCTCTTCTCAAAGCCAAAAAATAATTCAAATAACAACATTCGTTCAGAACAAAAAGAATCAGTTAGAGTTTTCAAACGTCAAAAAAAATCTAATAATAAAATAAGATAATGAAAAAAAACATTTTATTTAAAGCCATAATCTTGATTGGTGTTTTCATAACCCTTTCTGCGGTTGTCTCGGCAGCCGAACCATTGAGTTTAAAATTCTCCGGACCGAGTGGGCCTGCGGGAGGTGATTTCATAGGTTATGTTTCGCGTTTATATGTTTTTGCAGTCGGAGTCGCCGGAGTGTTTGCGGTTGGAATGATTGTCGCAGGAGCAATAATATACTCAACCTCCGGCGGAGGCGATAGGAAAAGGGAGGGTATAAACTACATAACGTCGGCTTTATGGGGCGTGGCTCTACTCTTGGGGTCTTACCTGATTCTCAAAACCGTAAATCCTCGGCTAGTAGAATTAAGAGAGCCTAGTATTGAGCGATTGAGTCCGTGTACCGCCGCAACAGCATCGGGAACTCCGTGTACTGGTAATTATTCATATTCTTCTGCTGGCACACCGGCAGGTCAGTGTCCGAACGCATCTAATACGTCTTGTTTTTTTAATCCGTCGGCGCCTAGTTCAACTTCCGCGTGCAATTTTCAAAACGAAGACGAATCCTGTCTATCAATAAACAAATCCACTCAGGCATGCAGGGTTCCTTCTTTATCCAACTTCCCAAGACCAGGCAATGCCGGATGTGTTTGTCCTAACTGCACTCCTTTAATAGGCTTCCCTGTTACAGAAACTGCTTGTGGGGGCAATATAAGCCAACAAGCTGGCCTTGGTGTTTGTTTTTTGGAAGAAAGCGTTAAGGACAAGGCTCGGGTTTTCGTGGGTATTATGAGCCCATTTAACTGGAAAATTACCGAGGGCTTTCCACCTATTAACGCGCACCAGACTACTTGTCACTATACTGGTCGCTGTTTCGATTTTTCGGTGCAATCGCCAAACTTTTCGTCTAGTGAATTTTGTACTCGGTTAAAAT
>JBBTYZ010000025.1:0-1806 GCA_038061595.1 Patescibacteria group bacterium
TGCTAATTTTAACTCAGCAAATGAATTATCCGAAGGGGGATTGAATGCGGGAGCTCTCAAGATTGGTACGTGCAACTTTCCTTGATTTCCATGAATTGTCGTCTGAGAATAAGTTGCTTTTGGAAATTGCCGGTAAGGCCCGGCTTAATGCGCAGGCGCCTTATTCCAGATATTTGGTTGGCGCTGCGGTTCGGAGCGAAAAGCAAACCATCCATATTGGTTGTAATGTAGAGCGTTGCAGTTGGACTCAAACAACTCATGCCGAACAAGCTGGAGTAGATGCGATGATAGCTGCTCTAGGACCGACCAAAATTCGAGCCGTTGCGATAGTTGGCGAGCCAGCTGATAGAATAGTTGCCTTTCCTCCAGAGAGAACTGGCGTCCCTATTACGGACATTGAAAAAGTTCCAGTATCTTGTGGTCATTGCTTGCAAATAATTTGGGAGAATTGTTTCAATGATCCCGGAGTCGAACTTATCTCCCTTTGTGGGAACGGAGAGATTGCGATAACAACCATCGGCGATGTGTTTCCAATGCGTTTCGGCCCTAACGACTTGGGCATACAATACGGTAAATGATAAGAAAAGAGCGGATAACGCTCTTTTTTGTTTTTTAGCGTGGATAACTTAATATAAAGTAATGCGAGATGAAATAATCAAATTTTTAAAAGAGGCCATACCGGAAAAATTGGAGATAAACGTAAATGTTCCTGAAGAGGATAGATTGGGACATTATTCTACGAATGTTGCTTTCAAATTAGCGAAAGAAAGAAAGAAGAACCCATTTGCTGTTGCTCATAATATAGCGGAAGAACTACACAAAATAATATCAGAGGGCATTTTTCATCACATAGAAGTTGCCGAACCCGGGTTTATTAATTTTTGGATCTCCGAAAAAGCCTTACAGAGCGAACTTCAGAACATACTTGAGAAAAAGTCCGCCCGAGGCGGATCGGCCCTGGGCCGAAAAATACAGGTTGAATATGTTTCAGCAAATCCCACGGGGCCATTAACGCTTGCAAACGGGAGGGGCGGATTTTTGGGGGATGTGCTTTCTAATGTCTTGGAATGGGCCGGCTACAAAGTTGAACGAGAATATTATGTTAACGATACGGGCAATCAGGTTTTAACGCTGGGTAAATCAATTTTAGCCGCAAGCGGTTTAACGAAGAACGAAGAAAGTTTTTATAAAGGCTCTTATATAAAAAGCTGGGCGAATAAACACAAAGCGATTTTAAAGAAAAACAAAGACAAGCCATTAAAACTGGGTCAGGTCGCGGCCGCTGATTTCTTGAAATCAATAAAAAGCTCTTTAAAAAAAGCAGATATCAAATTTAACCGCTATACGTCAGAGGAAAAAAATATTCACAAGAAGGGGTTTGTTGACAAAGCCCTTAAAGAGTTTAAAAACAAGAAGCTTGTTTATAAAAAAGAGGGTGCGGAGTGGCTTAAAACTACTAATTTCCATGACGATAAAGACAGGGTCGTTATAACAAGCGACGGATACCCAACTTATTTTTTGGCTGATGCAGGGCATTATTTGGAGACAAAATTGCGGGGATTCGATACAAAAGTACTGATTTTGGGCCCGGATCACTACGGCTATGTGAGTCGTATACAAGCCGCCGCGGAAATATTAGGACTTAAAAATTCAAAGATAATAATTACGCAGGCCATAAGGCTTACAAAAGAAGGCAAGGAGGTTAAAATGTCTAAAAGAAGTGGAGAATTTGAGACGTTTGAAGAGTTATTAAAAGAAGTCGGCGTTGATTCCGCACGATTTTTCTTCCTAATGCATTCGCCAAAC
>JBBTYZ010000026.1:0-13741 GCA_038061595.1 Patescibacteria group bacterium
TTTGGTGGATTTTTCGTCAGGCAAAAACAGGAGTAAACCAAGCGTTCACGTTTGGTAAAATCAATCTCAAGCTCTTCTCTGCTCTAAAAGACAAGATAACTTTTAAAGACGTCGCGGGTCAGAAAGAAGCCAAAGAAGAATTAGAAGAGGTAGTAGACTTTCTTAAAAATCCGAAAAAATTTTTGGCGATGGGCGCAAAAATTCCTCGGGGCGTGCTTTTAATGGGGCAACCGGGTACTGGCAAAACTCTTCTTGCTCGTGCCGTTGCTGGAGAAAGCAACGTGCCTTTCTTCCATATTTCTGCATCGGAGTTTGTAGAGATGTTTGTCGGAGTGGGCGCTTCTCGGGTAAGAGACCTTTTCCAGACAGCAAAACGCGCTGCCCCTTCTATTATTTTTATAGACGAAATTGATGCTGTTGGGCGTGAACGAGGAGCTGGTTTGGGTGGGGGTCATGACGAGCGAGAACAAACCCTGAACCAGATTTTGGTTGAGATGGATGGATTTGATAGAGATACCAATATTATTGTCATGGCGGCCACAAACCGACCCGATATTTTAGATTCCGCACTCCTCCGACCCGGCAGATTTGACAGAAGAGTCATACTCGATATGCCCGACATAAAGGACAGGGAAGAAATATTGAGAATTCATTCCAAAGGAAAGCCGATTGAGAAAGATGTTGATCTTAAGATTGTCGCGATCCGTACGCCGGGGTTCTCTGGGGCTGACTTGGCTAATTTGGTTAATGAAGCAGCGATTTGGGCAGCGCGACACGGACGCAAGCAAGTTGTACAAATGGACTTTTTTAGTTCAATCGAAAAAGTTATTTTGGGTCCAGAGCGGAAGAGCCGTGTGATTTCAGAGAAAGAAAAAGAAATAACCGCTTATCATGAGGCGGGGCATGCGCTTGTTGCCGCTGGTTTAAAAGCGTCAGATCCGGTTCATAAGGTTTCTATTATTAGTCGTGGAATGGCCGGAGGTTACACATTGAAACTCCCAAGCGAAGAAAGACATCTTCGTACCAAATCACAATTTTTGGCTGACCTTGCTGTTGCTTTTGGTGGATACATAGCGGAGCTAACAATGTTCAAAGATTTGAGCACTGGTTCATCAAATGATATCCGTGAAGCAACCAAGCTCGCTCATCGGTTGGTCACTCAATATGGGATGAGTGATAAACTTGGTCCAAGGACTTTTGGTAAGTCGCACGAATTGATTTTTCTAGGACGCGAGATGACAACCGAGAAGGATTATTCCGAAGCGATTGCGGGAAAGATTGATGAGGAAGTAAGCGGATTAATAGACAAGGCGTTTCTCGCCGCAAAGAAAATAATAACTACTCATAAAAATGTGTTAACCAAGATTGCAAAAACTCTTATTGAGAAAGAGACCCTAGAACAGGAGGAGTTTTACAAAATCATAAAAAGTTTTAATCTAAAGCCAGTAGTGATAACATAGGTTCTTGCGCGTGTAGCTCAACGGCAGAGCAGTCGTCTTATACACGACCGGTTCTAGGTTCGAATCCTAGCACGCGCACACGTTGCGCGCTTAGCTCAGTGGTAGAGCGACTCGTTTACACCGAGTAGGTCCGGGGTTCGATCCCTCGAGCGCGCACACTTTAACTGATTTATTCTCTTCGTCTTGCGTGAAAAGTCTCGTGTATTTCGCGTAGTTCTTTATTTGTGAGGTGGGTATAAACTTGGGTGGTAGATATGTTGGAATGCCCCAAAAGTTCTTGGACCGAACGAAGGTCGGCGCCGTTTATTAAAAGATCGGTTGCAAAACTGTGTCGCAATTGGTGCGGATGTACTTTCTTTGGGATTCCAGCCTCTTTCGCTCTCGTCTCAACCAATCTCTGAACCGCGCGAGGGGTGATCTTTCCTAGTGCGTTACCGGCTTTGGTTAAGCTCACAAAAAGAGCTTCGTCTGTATCACCGCGCTTATCTAAATATTTTTTTATAGATGATTTCGCTCCATCCGAAAGGAATACCACCCTTAGTTTTTCCCCCTTCCCGCGTACCGATATTTCTCCTCTTATCAAATCTATTTTTCTCTTTAAGTTGCACAGCTCGGAGAGCCGGAGCCCGGTTGAAAACAGCGTTTCTAATATTGCCTTGTCGCGTAATGCGCGGATGTCTTCATTTTTGGGGGCTTCAAGCAAACGAGTGAGTTCGTTGTAATCCAAAACGTCTATGTCGCGTCTTGCGATTTTTGGGAGCTCTATCGTTTCAGGCGACGCCACATCAATGCCACGCTTTATAAGGTATTTCAGGAAATTACGGAGTGCTATTACATAATAACTTTGAGTTATTTTTTTAATCGGCGAGCGAGCGAGCTGTAGTCTGAACTTCCGGATATTTTCTTCGGTTATATCCTCAATAGAAGAAACTCCTGATTTTTCAACGAACACTTTAAGGTATCGTTCGTAATTTTCTCTGGTTTTTGGAGATCTATTCTTTTCTATTTCCAAGTAATCCAGATAATCTTTAATAAATTTTTCAATTTCTCTTATCGCCATTGCTTTTATTATATCACCGTTGTGTGTCGCAAAATAAGGTTTATTGCAACAAAAATTAAAATATTTGTCGCAAAAACCGGAAAGATTTTGCAACGCTTCGGAGAATCATCGCAAAATCTTTCCTAATTTTGACAAAAAACGCAATTTATAATACAATCCGTTCATGCTTTCAAAACGGTCTAAAACGGCAGCGGTTAAAGAAATTCAGAGACACGATAAGGACACGGGTTCAGCCGAGGTTCAGGTTTCGCTTTTAACAAAACAGATTACAGCCTTAGCCAGTCATTTAAAGAAACACTCGAAAGATAATCACTCGCGTCGCGGGTTATTGATGATGGTTGGTAAGCGCAGGAAGTTCTTGCAATATCTTAGGAGAGAAAACGAAAAGATGTACGAAAAATTAATGAAGAAACTCAAGATTGAGGGTTAATTATGATGCCGGCCTATAAAAAACATAAATCATACATAGCTTAAAAAAGGCTTATTTTTTTATGGGGAATTAATATTATGAAACCAACGAATATAAAAAGAACAGATATAAATATAGTAAACACAGCACAGAGGGTGGGTATTTTTATCGATGTGCAAAACGTATATCATTCCGCCAAGAATCTTTATGGCGCGAGAGTTAATTTCGAAGAGCTCATCAAAACCCTAACTGCCGGAAGGCCCCTCATAAGATCGGTTGCTTATGTGGTGAAGAGCGAAACGGCATTGGGCGAGGACTCTTTTTTTGAAGCCTTGAGAAAAACCGGGCTTGAATTGCGGCTCAAGGATCTACAAATATATCCTGGTGGGAGCAAGAAGGCTGATTGGGATGTGGGAATGGCGGTTGATGCGATACGAATGGCCTCAATGTTTGATGTGGTAGTTCTTGTGACAGGAGATGGGGATTTCGTCCCTTTAGTTGATTACCTAAAATGGGGCTTGGGGAAGCAGGTTGAAGTCGCTGCTTTTTCTAAAACCACCTCTGGCAGACTTAGAGAGGTAGCGGATAAGTTCACGGAATTAGAGAATATACCAAAGATTTTATTAAAAATTAGAAGGAGATAACAAAAACATGAAATTAAACAAAAAGATTTACGAAACCGAATTGGATGGCGTACTGATAAGCCTTGAGGTCTCCGAGATGGCTCGTCAGGCCAACGCCGCCGTGCTCGGTCGTTACGGCGACACAATCGTACTAGCAACGGTTGTAATGGGGAAAGAAGACAAGTCGGGAGATTTCTTTCCGCTTACGGTAGATTATGAGGAAAGATTTTATGCCGCCGGTAAAATTATGGGTAGTAGGTTTATGCGTCGCGAAGGAAAAGCATCAGATGAGGCCATTCTATCCGGCCGTTTGATAGACAGGACCATTCGTCCGCTTTTCGATCAAAGAATGCGTCGCGAGGTTCAAGTTACCATCACTATTCTTTCTTACGACGAGAAAAACGATCCAGATGTAATTTCGCTTCTCGCCTCTTCTGCTGCCTTGAGCATTTCTGATATTCCTTGGGGAGGGCCGGTTGCCGGAGTTAAATTTTTATCTTTGAAGCCCGATAAAGAAATTGAATATCAGGCTTTTTTTGCCGGACCAGAGAAAAGGATAAGTATGATTGAGTTCGAGGGCGATGAGATAAAAGAAGAAAAAGCTTTAGAACTTTTTGTGGAAGCAGAGAAAAAAATAAAAAACATTGTTGATTTTCAGAATAAAATAGTAAGTGATATAGGCAAAGAGAAAGTAAAAATTAATTTAGCAGAACCCGACCCAATATTGGTGAAAAAAATTACCGACTTCATTAAAGGCACTTTGGAAGACGCGATAAAAAACAAGAAACTGGGTGAACTGAAACATAACCTCTTTATGCATCTCAATGATACAGAAGGCGAATCTGCTGATTGGAAGGGCGCTGATGTCATCTTTGAAGAAGAGATTAATCGTTTTGTTCATGAAGATGTAATGAAGCGCGATCAACGTCCTGATGGAAGAAAACTGGACGAGGTTCGCGATCTTTATTCGGAAGTCGGGCTTTTTAAGCGTACCCATGGCTCAGCGTTGTTTATGAGAGGCGATACGCAAATTCTGGCGGTTACAACTCTTGGTACTTCGGACGCGGAGCAATTAGTTGAAAACATTGAGTTCTCTGGCACCAAAAGATTTATGTTGCATTATAACTTTCCTCCATTTTCAACCGGCGAAACGGGTAGGTCGCGTGGTCCTGGAAGGCGAGAGATTGGTCATGGCGCTTTGGCTGCAAAAGCTGTGAAAGCTATGCTGCCATCAAAAGACCAATTCCCTTACACAATAAGAATCGTCTGTGAGACGCTTTCTTCAAACGGATCTTCTTCAATGGCCTCCGCCTGCTCAGCGATACTTTCTCTTATGGATGCCGGCGTACCAATCAGGAAGCCAGTTGCCGGTATTGCTATGGGTTTGATGTTGGGAGAAAAAGGAGAATTTAAAGTTTTAACTGATATACAGGGACCAGAAGATCATCACGGAGACATGGATTTTAAAGTTGCAGGAACCAAAGATGGCGTAACTGCGATTCAGATGGATGTGAAAGTTGAGGGAATCACTAAAGAAATTTTTTCACGCACCTTGGAACAAGGAAAGCGTGCTCGTCTGCATATCTTGGAATCAATGAACAAGACGTTGTCCGAGTCCCGTAAGGAGATTTCTGTTTTTGCCCCGAAGATACTTATGCTCGAAATACCGGTTGATAAGATTGGGGAAGTCATTGGTCCGGGCGGGAAGGTCATAAACGGTATCATCGCTGCAACTGGAGGCGAAACTTCTATTAATATAGAACAGACGGGTAGGGTTTATGTTGCGGGCATAGATTTAGAGATGGTTCAAAAAGCCTATGAGATGGTTAAACAGATTGTAAAAGAATTTAAGGTTGGTGAGATTATTGAGGGAGATATAATAAAAATATTAGATTTTGGTGCGATAGTTGATTTGGGAGGCGGTAGAGACGGCATGATTCATGTTTCGGAACTTAAGGAGGGTTTTGTTAAGAAAGTAGACGACGTTGTCCACTTAGGAGATAGGGTTAAAGCAAAAATAATAAAAGCCGAAGACGGAAGGATTGGTCTTTCTATAAAACAACTCAAATAAGCTTATCCACAGCTACGAGCAAAATCAGTTGTTATAATAATAGTAATGGCTGATCAAAATTTTAATCCACTGGGAACAGGGGAAGGCGAGTCGCCTATCGTTCCTTCTCAGGGCTCAGAAAAATTGGATGTAACGATGCGTACGTCTGCTTCTGATATTAAATCTATGCAAGATTCTGGCGGGCAAGTGCCCAGGCCTTATGTTCCTCCACCGTCAGTTCCTACTTATTCGCCTAGTGGATTGAGTGGTATTGGTGGCCAACCGTTTCAACCACCACAATTGGATCAGTATCCTCCAGCTTCGATGCCCGGAAACGAACCTAAAAAACTAGAGAGTATGTCACAGGAGTTTCCGCCTGCTATTCCTGGCGAAAAGAAATCTAACAAAAAATTATTCATAACAATACTTGTGGCGCTAGTTGTCGTTGGAGCAGGCGCCTTGGGCTACTTCTTTATTTATCCAAAGTTTTTTAAGACAACCACGCCGGTACCGGCAATCCAAACCCCAGAGGTTCCAGCTGTCCCAGAAGTGCCGACAGTGCCGGAGGTGCCTCCTGCGCCTATTACCGAAGCCTTAGAAACGATTCCGGCTCACGTTTCTTTATTCAAGTCTCCTGCGGACCTGATGGTAGAAATAAAGTTGCCCACATCTAATTTAACCGGACTGCAAAACTCTGTGCCTTTCGAGACTGCGGAAGTCGCCGTCTTGAAAGAAATAAAATTAGCTAATGCCGATGGCAATCTTTTGAGTCTATCGGGTCTTATGAAATTTTTGATGCCGGATGTTTTTAATCAGGATTTGTTGAAATCATTTGAACCGGATTTCACTATGTTTGTTTATTCCGACAGCAAGGGGGCTTGGCCGGGTTATGTGCTTAGTCTCGGAAAAGATGCCGTCTTGGCCGATGTTCAAGCTAAGGCGACTGCGATAGAGGGGGTTGGTCTCAATAATGTTTTTCTAAGTGATCCGGGTCAGGCATCAACTTGGAAGAACGGGGCTTCGAATCGATATCTATCATATAGTCAGAGTGGCGCAGGCATTAACTACGGATGGGTTGGAAACAATCTTGTGATTGCAACGTCTTATTCTGGATTCCAAGAGGCCGCAAAGAGGCTAAAGTAAAACTTGACTTCTGGGCGCTCTCTTTTATACTGGATTTATCGTTGAGCCGCTCCTTTTGAGCGGTTTCTTTATAAGATAAGAATATGGATTTAAAAACATTATCTTCTGCCGCAAATCAGATTGCAGCGGAAAAAGGAATTAAGCCGGAGCAGGTTTTGGGCGCCATTGAAAACGCCCTTGCTGCCGCTTACAAAAAAGAATATCGAAAAAGAACAGAGCTTGTTAAAGCCAAATTTGATTCCAAAACGGGTGATATTAAATTTTGGGCGGTTAAATACGTCGTTGATCCGAAAGAGGTAAGAGTTGTTGAGGAGGGCGAGGTTTACGAAGAAAAAGAACCTACCGGAGCCGAGGGCGAACCCCTACCTCGTTATAATTCGGATCGTCACATTTTTATTGATGAGGCTAAAAAAATAAAGAAAGGCGTGATTGTTGGTGACGAGTTGGAATTTCCGCTCGAAGCACATGAGGATTTCGGAAGAATTGCGGCCCAGGCGGCAAAACAGGTAATTTTGCAGACGATTCGCGAAGCAGAACGATCTTCGATTAAAGACGAATTTGCTGACAAGGAAGGCGGGATTGTAAGTGGTTTAATACAGCGATTCGAGCGTGGCAATATTTATATTGACCTTGGACGTGCCGTTGGCGTTATGTTTCACAACGAAAGCGTTCCGGGTGAACACTATCGTATTGGGCAGCGATTGAGATTTTTTGTTGTGGCTGTTCAGGACGACCCGAAGCGTCCCGGCATAATTCTCTCTCGTTCGCATCCTAAGTTTGTGACCAAGCTTTTTGAGCTCGAAGTTCCTGAGATTCATGATGGTGTAGTTGAAATAAAACAAGTTGCGAGAGAGCCTGGTTCGCGAACAAAAATTGCGGTTGCTTCAAACCAAGAGGGTGTTGATCCGGTTGGTTCTGCTGTTGGTCAGCGCGGGACACGCGTTATGGCGGTTACAAATGAGCTTGGAAATGAAAAAATTGACGTCATAGAATGGTCTGATATTCCCGAAAAATATATCGGAAATGCATTGTCTCCGGCTAAGGTAAAATTAGTTGAGGCCTTTCCTAGGCGTGGAGCAAAAGTGCTTGTTGCTGAAGATCAATTAAGTTTGGCTATTGGAAAAGGCGGACAAAATGTTCGTTTGGCGGCAAAGCTCACTGGTTGGAAAATAGATGTTCGTTCTCAGTCTCGCCCAGAAGAAGTACAAGAAGGAGGTGTCGCGGATTCTCCAGAAGAAAAGGCGGCCGAAAAATCCGAAGAAGATTAATTTATATATTTTGGAATGATTTATTTAATTTTTGGACCAATTGTACTCGGCATTATCTATACGGCCTACTTGATGAGTTGGTTGAAGCGTCAACCCCCGGGAGATGCAAAGATGCAAGAGATTTCTCGTGCGATTCAGGAAGGTTCGTCCGCTTATCTAAACCGTCAATATAGGGCAATTGGCGTTGTTGCCTTTGTAATATTATTAATAATTTGGCTTGCCCTCGGGTATCTTGCCGCTCTGGGATTTTTAATAGGATCTGTTGCCTCGGCTCTTGCGGGGTATATAGGGATGAACGTTTCGGTTCGCTCCAATTCAAAGACAACCGAAGCTGCCAAAAAGGGACTTTCTGAATCTCTTGATCTCGCTTTCAAAGCGGGTTCGGTTACGGGTTTTTTGGTTGTTATTCTGGGGCTTCTTTCTGTCTCCGCTTTTTATCTAATTACAAAAGATATCACGAGCTTGATTGGTCTTGGGTTCGGAGCTAGTTTGATATCGGTTTTTGCAAGATTGGGCGGAGGGATTTTTACAAAAGCAGCTGATGTTGGAACAGATTTGGTCGGCAAAGTTGAGGCGGGAATTCCAGAGGATGATCCAAGAAATCCCGGTGTTATAGCAGATAATGTTGGTGATAATGTTGGTGATTGTGCTGGAATGGCGGCGGATTTATTTGAAACCTATGCAGTAACATTAACCGCAGCAATAATTTTGGGAGCAATCACAGTAACCGGCGACCAGGTATATTTTCCATTACTTCTGGGTGGTGCAGCGATACTCGCCTCAATTGCCGGAACATTTTTTGTAAAAATCGGACCGATTTTACCTTGGATAAAAGAAACGAGAGATGGCAGCATAATGAACGCTTTGTATAAAGGCTTGGGCGCCTCGCTTGTCGTTTCCGCTATATTATTTTTTGAACTTTCAAAATATATGTTTCCGGAAAATTATTGGAAAGTTTTCGGTGCCACACTTATAGGTTTAGCCGTTACGGCGCTAATGGTTATCGTGACCGATTATTATACTGCCAAAAGATTTAGACCAGTGAAGAGCATCGCAGAAGCGTCACGTTCTGGCCACGGCACAAATATTATTTTAGGTCTTTCGGTTGGAATGGAATCAACTTTTATACCGATACTTATTATCTCCGGAGGTATTTTTGGGGCCTTCGCACTTTTGGGTATATACGGCGTTGCTATAGCTGCAACGGCAATGTTGTCAGTTGCAGGCATTGTTGTCGCAATTGATTCTTTTGGGCCGGTAACTGATAACGCCGGGGGAATTGCAGAGATGACGGGTGCGCCAGAAAGCGTTAGAGAGATCACTGATGCTTTGGACGCTGTTGGTAATACCACAAAGGCCGTAACAAAGGGTTATGCTATTGCATCGGCCGGACTTGCCGCGCTCGTTCTATTCTCGGGTTACGCGGAAGAGCTTTTGAAAATGGGAAAATCATTTTCGTTTGATTTACAGAATCCCTCTGTAGTTATCGGTCTTTTCTTGGGCGCCTCAATACCTTATTTGTTCGGTTCTATAGCGATGAAAGCCGTTGGGCGTGCAGCTGGGGCAATTGTTGAAGAAATACGCAGGCAATTTAGAGAAATAAAAGGATTAATGGAAGGCACTGCGAAACCAGAATATGGCAAGGCAGTTGATATTGTGACTCGGGCGGCTTTGAAGGAAATGATTGTGCCGGCGCTTATTCCTATTGTTTCGGTTCTTGTCGTCGGATTTGGTTTGGGTATAAATGCTCTAGGTGGGTTTTTGATGGGAGCGATAGTTTCTGGACTTTTTGTTGCCCTTTCGATGACCTCGGGCGGTGCGGCTTGGGACAATGCGAAAAAATATATTGAAGAAGGTAATTTTGGCGGTAAGGGTTCGGAGACGCATAAAGCGGCGGTAACCGGAGACACGGTTGGAGATCCTTATAAAGATACCGCGGGCCCCGCAATTAACCCGCTTATTAAGGTAATAAATATAGTTGCTCTTTTAATAGTTCCGTTTCTTTAGCTTTTTATTGACTTCGGGGTTTATTGTCTGTAATACTTATGGCAGTATTTTTTCTTGTCCGCGAGGGGAGGAAGACGTACATGAATTGTCCGCATTGCAAATCTAAGAAAGCCAATGGAGCAAGGAATATGCGGTTCGTTTTGGAAGGTTCGTTGGGCACAGCCTTAAAAGAGAAACCGATATTCAAAATTCAGAGTTACGTTTGGGTCAATAGATGCGCTAGTTGTAATAAGTTTTTTGTGTTGCAAGACGAGTTAGATGGGGCCGTACATCTGTTTGTAAGTAAGTTAAATAGACCCGGGAACGATCCTTTTCTTGCTCTAGATGATCAGGTCAAGGGAGCTGTTGGGATTCGTAGGGTTGGTGAAGACCATTAATAAAAAAAGAAGCTCCGGCATCAGCCAGGGCTTTTCTTTTTGCTTAAGTTCGTAAGAGCTCTAATCAAATTTTACTTTTAGTCGTTTCGCTTTCTTGCGATTAAGCCTAGGCATTCTTATGGTTAGGACGCCGTTTTTCAAACTCGCGGTGGAGTTTTCTGGGTCCACTTCCTCCGAAAGCATTATTGATCTGGAGAATTTGCCCCAGAAACATTCCTGATAAAGATAGTCTTTGTCTTCCACTTTTTCGTTCTTCTCTCTCTTGCCTCGAATAGTTACGGATTCATTCGTGATGTTTATTTCCAAATCTTCTTGGGTTACGCCCGCAACTGTTGATTGTACTATTATTTCGTCCTTGGTCTCCCAGACATCAACCGTAAGTTGGCCTTCACTTTCCTCTTCTGTGTCGAAAGGTGCCGGCTCGAGCTCTATCCTCAACGGTTTGGGCTCACTTTTCACCTTAGCAAGTTCTGCGAAAACATTGTCTTCGTTGCTTAACATAAGAACATTATATCACAGATTATTTTTGTTCCCCGTCTATTTTCAATTTCTCGAAATCTTGAAGCACAAAAAATCCAGCAAACACGAGGAATATACTCGCGTACAAAAGATTGTTTGATTGGAATCGTAGAATAAGGTAATTGAAGAGAGCGTGTACGATGGTCGCGATTATGATTCCGCGAGTAACGAAGCTCCCAACCATTCTTTCTTTCTTGCCACGCGCCCAATAATAACCAACCAAACTAGAGGCAAGCACATGGAGCAATGTAGCCCCAACGAATCTTAAGAGGAGGAGGCTCGCGGCGGAAGATGTGGAAAATCCATCCGGACTTGATATTACATTGCCTATGACGAATAAATTTTCTGTTGTTGCAAATCCCAAAGCCGCCGCAATCATATAAATCATCGCATCAATAGGTTCGTTGAATTCAGGATTTTTGTTTATCGCCCAATAAGCGGCTGCAAACTTAAAAATTTCCTCAATCAAAGCAAGAATTACGATTAAAATAATAATCTCGTGAGACAGAGAAAGAAAAACGCCTTGAGAAGCGACTTGTGTTATTAAGACCGGAATGGTTGCAAGAGCCCCCATAGCGAAAGTGTAAAGAATAAGTTTTTTGGGCTCGGGGTGAATATCCTCCCTTAGGAAAAATAGAAGCCAGACAAGTCCGGGAAGAATTGCGGCGAGAGCCGTAAATATTGTGATTACAATGAACATTTTACCAGCTCGTAACAATCAACATTTTCTTATTTTTGACGTCGATGTTGCCATAAATTTCCTCCGTAACGAATGGCATAAAAGGGTGGAGCATTTTTAATGATTCAACGAGAATGGTTTCGAGTAATTTATATGCGGTGGCGCTTTCAATCACCTTATCACTTTTTAGTCTCGGCTTGGAGGTCTCAATAATCTTGTCGGCAAAATTGTGCCAAAAATAATGGTAGATTTTCTCTGACGCGAGATGAAATTCAAAATTCTCCAAGTGTTTAGTAACTTGCGATTTAATTTTCTTTAAGTCGGTAAGGTTTTTCTTGTCATCCTTAGAGAACTTGGTTTTTATTTTTTTAAACTCAGGCTTGTTATTTATTAAAACGAATCGGCTCGCATTCCAAATTTTTGTTGAAAAATTGCGGTATCCGCGAATCTTTTCCTCGGAGATAACAATATCATTACCGGCGGTTCCGCCTACAACAAGCGCCATTCTGACAGCATCGGTGCCGTATATTTCAGCGACACCCAGTGGGTCAATGACATTTCCCTTTGATTTGGACATTTTTTGTCGGTCTTTGTCTCGCACCAGGCCGTGAAGATAAACCGATTTAAAAGGAATCTTTCCGGTACGGTATAAGCCCATCATTATCATTCGGGCGACCCAGAAAAACAAAATGTCATAACCAGTTTCCATTACATCCGTTGGATAGAATTTTTTAAAGTCTGAACCCTTGGGGTAACCAAGTGTTAAAAACGGCCATTGAGAAGACGAAAACCAGGTATCAAAAACATCGGGGTCTTGTACCCAGCCTTCCCCAGGCGGGTTTTCCTCGCCCACAAATATCTCTTCGCCCCGAAACCACGCCGGTATTCTTATGCCCCAGACTATCTGACGAGAAATATTCCAATCCTTTATATTCTTTAGCCAGTGAAAATAAACTTTTTTTGATCGATCCGGATAAAATTTTATTTTGCCGCTCTGCACGGCTTTGATTGCCTTTTCTGCTAACGGCTTCATTTTTATAAACCACTGCGGTTTGGGAATCGGTTCCAGGGTAGAGCCACATTTGTAACAAGTGGCGATTTGGTGTTTATAATTGGGTTCGATTTTTTCCAGTATTCCAACTTCCTTCATTTTCAAAGCAATTTTTTCTCTCGCTTCCGCAACTTTTAAACCCTTAAATTCTCCAACCTCTCCGATAAGTCGCCCACCTTCGTCTATTACAACTTTGGGTCCAGCTATCTCGTCTTTATGACGTTGCCAAATCTCAAAGTCGGTTGCGTCATGCGCTGGCGTAACCTTAACTACGCCCGTTCCGAACTTTGGATCAATCGCTTCATCGCTTATCACTTTGAATTTCAACGGTCCAAGAACACCGACGGCGTCTATTGTTTTTCCAATGTAGTTTTTATAACGCTCGTCTCCCGGATTAACGGCGAGTGCCGTGTCTCCGAATTTTGTTTCTGGACGGACAGTCGCAATTGTGAGTGGACCATATTTTATGTAATACAGAGGATCCTCTCTTTCCACGTATTTAACTTCGAGATCCGAAAGAGCTGTGCGGTGTTTTGGACACCAATTTACTACTCGAACATCTCTATAAGCGAGTCCGTCATCGTACAATTTTTGAAATGTTTTATATACGCCACTTATGATGTCCGGATCCAACGTGAACTTTTCTCTGGACCAGTCACACGACGTACCTAATTTTCTGAGTTGGCCCTCCATAATCTTTTTATTGGATTGAGTGAAGTCCCAAATTTCTTTCCAAAGCTCTTCTCGTCCCATTTTGAATCTGTTGCGTCCTTCTTTATCAAGTTTTTTATCAAAGACCACCTGCGTTTCAAAGCCGGCGTGATCGGCTCCCGGAAGCCATAAGGTTTTTCTTCCACGCATACGATAAAATCTGGCCAAAATATCTTCTAGAGTTACAAAAACAGCATGCCCAAGATGCAATGCCCCGTTCGCATTTGGCGGTGGCATTATTATAGTGAATGGTTTAGTGTTCTTTTTTTGGATCAGGTTGTCCGGATTAAAAAAGCCAGATCTTTCCCAGAGGTCATAAATTTTGTTTTCAACAAGTTTGGGGTCGTAATTCTTTTCCAACATTTTTTAATTATAGCTATGATG
>JBBTYZ010000027.1:0-17645 GCA_038061595.1 Patescibacteria group bacterium
CCTGCACTGCAACGCCCACCCGCTTTTCCGTAATAAACATCGGTCATTCGCAAATCAAACTTTTATTTGAAATATATAATGTATTGAAAGGCGTTGTGGAAAGCGGAAGTGCAGGGTCTGGTAACGGGGTTTATAATCAAAGAGTGTCCAGTAATAAATTTATAATCGGTATAGATGAGGTGGGGAGAGGCGCTTTGGCAGGCCCTGTTTTAGTATCTGCCGTTATGATTCCTAAAAGCATAAATTTAAATTTTAAAAAGTTGCCGAAACTAAAAGATTCAAAGAAACTTACTGCGGCTTATCGCGAAACATGGTTTGAGTTTATCAAAAACCACCCGAAGATTTACTATGCAACCGCTCGCGTTAATCCGCGGGTTATAGATAGGATTAATATAACGAAAGCGGCTAATCGTGCCGCAACGAACGCCTTCAAGAGATTGGATGTTGGTAAGGGGACAAGGGTTTTATTAGACGGGGGATTATTTTTGAATACGGATTACGCTTTCACAAGAACCATTATTAAAGGCGATGAGAAAATAAACGCAATAAAACTTGCTTCAATTGTCGCCAAGGTCACCCGCGACAGATATATGGTTAAATTACACGAATCATATCCTCTTTATAATCTTGCTAAACATAAAGGATATGGTACAAGAAAGCATATACGTGCCATTAGGAGACATGGACCGTCGGATATACATAGATTAACATTTATAAATGGCCTTTAATTTTGAATCAAGACAAAGAAGTAGGAGGAGCGTTGAAACGCTGAGGGACAAAGAAAGAAAAACCCAAGAGATACTGAGCGGAATGGAAAGCGCACAAAGTTCTGCTGAGTTGAAAAAACTAATACCGCTTTTAATAGATCGCCTAGAAAAGGATTTTGGCATAAGGTTCACCGATGACATAACCTCGCTCTATAAGGAAATGCAGGAAAAGCGTTTTCTCGTGAGGCTAGAGAATATAAGAAGGGTTGTAGAGGGCGTATATGAGAAGAGAGGTTTCAAGATTGGCGACAAAGAGGACCATTATGCAAATGCTGTTGTACCAGAGAATGAGGGTTTGAGAATCGCATTTTCCGAAGGTGAGGCGCCAGGTCCGGTGCGTTTCCTTGTCGGTTTTGATGTAAAAAGCGCAATAGGTTTTGATCCGAATGGCTTGGAGGTAAGTGATATAGAAACCGATGAATCTGATCTTCGTGATACGGCAAAAAGGAGAGCTCTTTTAAGACACGTTTCAGGAAACCTTGAGCCAGAAAACATACATCATTTTATAATGCGAATCCCGAGAGCCGCATTTCCGGAGGAGCGCATGACGGAAGAAGAGGCTAAAAATAAGGGCGGATTTATATTCCGAGGGGCGCGTCTGCGTTGACTTTTATCATAAAATCCCTTAGTATTTACCCATTATGGGTGGAGTACCAATAAAGCATCACTCGAAATCAAAGGTGGGGAGACGCAGGTCTCAACAGGCCCTAAAGAAGGCCAGTATTTCGGTTTGTCTGAAGTGCAAGGGGCCAAAATTTGCTCATCGCCTTTGTCCACAGTGCGGATCAAAATAAAAAACAAATTTATTTAGCTCTTTTAAATGGCAACACGGCATGTAGCAAGAACAATCGTCCTCCAGTCATTTTATGAGTGGGATTTTTATAATAGAGAACACGATCTCACTGCTATTGTTGAGCGCAACATGGTGGATTTTGGTTCCGGTATTGATGAGCCCGAGTTCGTCTGGAAGATAGTGAAGGGTATCGTGGAACACTTAAAAGATATTGATAACGTCATCACCCGCGCCGCTCCAGACTGGCCGATAGATAAAATTGCACTTATCGATAGGAATGTTTTGCGCATAGGGCTTTATGAACTTCTATATGCGGACAAAAATGAGGTTCCTCCTAAGGTCGCCATTAATGAAGCGATTGAAATTGCTAAAAATTATGGCGGGAACAGTTCTCCGAGGTTTATAAACGGAGTGTTGGGCGCGGTTTATAGAGAAACAACCGGAGAGGTCAAAGAGAAATAAAATGGACATAAAGAATTTAGAAGAAAAGATAGGGGTTGAGTTTAAAAAAAAGGAACTTTTAAAAGAGGCTTTGACTCATCGTTCGTATCTGAACGAAAATCCGAACTTTAAAACTTCGCACAACGAACGTTTGGAGTATTTGGGAGACGCAGTCTTGGAACTAATCACGACCGAATTTCTGTACGAAGCTTATCCGAGTTATCAGGAGGGACAATTAACAACTCTTCGCGCCGCGCTTGTTAATTATCAGATGCTCGGCAAGATTGGCAAGGAAATTAATTTGGATAAATATCTTTTGCTTTCGCGCGGGGAATCTAAGGACACTGGAAAAGCGCGAGAAGTTATTTTGGCAAACACGGTGGAAGCCTTGATTGGGTCAATCTACTTAGATCAAGGATATGAGGTAGCTAAAAAATTTATCAAAGAGTTCGTATTTAGTCATTTAGAAGAAATTTTGTCCCAAAAACTTTATCGTGATCCAAAGAGCACGCTTCAAGAAATAGCCCAAAACAAACTTAAACTTACCCCGACTTATAAGGTTCTCTCCGAAGCGGGCCCCGATCACAATAAAAAATTTGTGATAGGTGTTTATCTCGGTGAAAATATTTCAGCTGAAGGCAAGGGCACGTCAAAACAAGAAGCAGAGATAAATGCCGCCGAATCAGCTTTAAAGAATTTCAAAGAAGGTGAACCCCGTTAGAAGTGGCACATAACATCACAAATATATTTAATATAATGTTCAAGATTAGTAATAGTCGGTCAAAACAAACAATGGAATTAGCTCCATTTCTAACGGGGTGAATAATTTTCTAAAACGGATAGAGTTACAAGGATTTAAATCATTTGCTGGTAAAACAGTCTTGGATTTTCCAAGTTCTATTGTTGCGGTTGTCGGTCCTAACGGTTCGGGCAAATCTAACATTATTGATGCTTTGCGTTGGGCTTTGGGTGAGCGTGAGGCCAAGAAACTAAGAGGCGATACATTGGACCAGCTTATTTTTGCAGGGACAAACAAGAAAGCAGCGGTGGGTCTGGCCAAAGTGGCGCTCTGTTTTGATAATAAAAATCGTACGTTTTTAGAAGACGCTGAGGAGATTGTCCTTTTGCGTAAAATTGATCGCTCCGGTGAGAGCCAATTTTTTTGGAACGATGCCGAAATTAAACTCAAGGATTTGAATCAAATTCTGGCTAAAGCCCGCTTAGGAACTCGCGGTCTTACTATGATAGGACAGGGTCAGGGCGATTTGTTTGTCAGAAGCACCCCTCAAGAGCGCAGGACTATGATCGAAGAAGTTTTGGGATTAAGAGAATTTCGGCTCAAAAAAGCGGAAGCGGAGAGGCGACTTGAGTCCAGTCGGATAAATATGGAAAAGGTTAAAGCTATGATTGATGAGCTTTCTCCGCATCTGAGGTTTTTGAGGAAACAAAAATCTCGTTTTGAAAAGAGATCGGATATAGAAAGTGACTTGCGGGAAATGGAAAACAATTATTTTTCTTTTAATTACCACAGCCTATTAAAAAATATGAGCTTGGCATCCACCCCTCTTTTGGATTTGCAAAAAGAACAAAAAGAGGAGGAAAAGAACATCTCAGCCCTCGAAAACGAGCTGAAAGGACTTAGTAAGAAGGCCGAAACCTTAGATAGGGCGAGGGAGATAAGGCAGTATCTTCAAAGCTTGCTTGATAAAAAATCTATTGTTGAAAAAGAAATAGGTAGGATTGAGGCAAGGATTGAGTTTGAAAAATCTGCTTCTTCTAAAACGATTACTATCACGGAACTTACCGAAACGGTGCGTTCGCTTATATCCGAAATTGATGAGCTTGCGTCCGTTTCAGATTTGGAAGTAGTGAGGGATAAACTAAAAGATTGGTCCAAGAAGTTAAAAAAATCACTTGGGAATAATACGGAGTTCGACAAATCCGCCTTGAAGGATGGATTTTCGATATTAAAGGAGAATATTTTAAAACTAGAAAACGAAATAAAATCTTTAAGAGAAGAGGAAGAACAGGTTATTTCGGAAGGCGACAAGGCCAATAGTGAGTTTAGAGAAAAGGTCCAGAACTTAGAGCTCAAAAAGAATGAGTTAAGAGTGCTTGATGAGAATTTGCGGAGAGGTTCTTTTGAAAGAGAAAAGATAGAACTCAAACTTTCAGAACTTGAAAGGAATTGGCAAGTTGTAGGCCGGCATGTTTCGGAATTGAAATCACTTCCAGTCGTTTCAGAGATCTCTAACCCAGAAGACTTAGAACGAAAAATGATGCGATTTCGCGGAGAGCTTGCTGCTATAGGAGAAATAGACGAGATTCTCGTAAAAGAAGCCGAAGAGAGCGAAAAGAGATTTCAGTTTTTGAGCAAGGAGTCATCAGATTTAGATAAGGCCGTAACAGATCTTAAAAATTTGATTAAGGATTTAGATCAGAAAATACATACCGATTTCAAAAGCTCTTTTCGGAAAATCAACGATGAATTCAATAATTATTTCAGAATAATGTTCGGTGGAGGCAAGGCCAAATTAAAATTGGAGGTTGTTAAAGTTAAGTCAATCCTTGCAGAAGCCGCCTCCGAGGTGAGCGAACCTCGTCCCGAAGAGCCTTCGGTTAAGGAGGAGGGCGACCCAGAGCTCAGGGCAGGAGTTGATATAGAGTTAAGTTTGCCTAAGAAAAAAATAAAGAGCATTGATATGCTCTCTGGGGGAGAGAAAAGTTTGGTTTCGATAGCCGCACTCTTCTCTTTGATATCCGTAAGCCCGCCACCATTCTTGGTTTTGGACGAAATTGATGCGCCCCTGGACGAAGAAAACACCAGGCGTTTTTCAGAAATGATAAAAGAGTTTTCTCGCCACACGCAATTTATAATCGTGACGCATAACAGAACCACAATGGAAGCGGCTGATGTTTTGTATGGGGTTACGATGGGAGAGGATGGGGTATCGAAAGTTTTGTCTTTGAAATTAGAAGATAGCGTTTCAATGGTATGAAATTTGATTCTCTAGAAATATCCGGGCAGGCAGAAAAAACCGATGCCGTTAAAAGAAAGGATGACGCATTGGCGAAGAAGAAAATAGCTAAGGTTATAGATTTTAAACAATTGCGGAAAATGATTAAGACAGAGTTGTTTTCAAGGCAAGAAACATTAGAAGATCTATCAAGACTTGTCTTCGAGTTGGGTGATAAAATAACTGATTACGATACAATTCTGAGCGATGATGCGAGTGGTAGGTTGGTTTCTCGGCTATTGTGGGAAATATCAAGTACCGAGAGAAAAAAAATTGCAAAAAAGACAGCAAATGGTTATTTTATAGCTGGCGGCCAACCAATAAAGCGCGATAACGATAAAGCCATAACAGCGTTTTTAGAAAAAAATAAACAGAAATTAGGAAAAACTTTGTTAGTCACGGAATACATAGAGTCGGGTAAAAGCATTATGAGTTTAATCAAACTCTTGGAAAATGAGGGAATTGATTTCGATGTTGCGACTGTTTCTATGCATTTCCCCCCGCAAGAATACAACCGCCGTTTATCAAAGCGTTTATATTATGGCAGCGAAGGACCATCTGGTGAATTTTTATATGGCCATCCCTTATTTGCCGGCGTGAGAAAACTACGTCCTATTGCCGGAGAACCTGTTACTAGGCACGAATCCGCACACCCTTACGCACATAAAGATTGGACAGAAGAGGGACTCGTCCAGGAAGCTAGGGAAGATATTAAGGTGTTATCAAGCGAGTTGTCTAAACTTTCGTCTTCTGGATTTGACAGTACACGCGAAACCCAATAGTCTATACGCTATATGTTAGCCATAAAATTACAAAGACAAGGAAAAAAACACCAAGCTTCTTACAGGGTTGTGGTCGCGGAAAAACGATCCAAGCTTGGCGGTAGGGGTGTTTCTGACTTGGGTTGGTTTAATCCGCACAACGATAAATTTGAATTGAATAAAGAAGAAATCTTAAGGTGGATGAAAGTCGGCGCAAAACCGACCGCGACCGTTCATAATCTGCTTGTCCGCGCAGAAGTCTTGAAAGACAAAAAAATATCAGTACATAAAAAGTTTGTTGCGAAAGCAAAAGAGCCAGTTACTGAAGCTCCCGTGGCCGTTCCGGTAGCCCAAGCGCCAGTTGCGGACCTGTCCGCCGAAGCCTCGGCGAAGGCGGAAGCTCCTGAAGCAGAGGAGGTGAAGGCCGAATAGCATTGAGGCGTTGATTTTCTATAGTTATCCCTGTAATATATGCCGAATAAAGGTCGAGTTTGAAATAAGTCTGTAAGTTAAAGAAATGTCTAATAATACAGTTGATCAGGAATTTCTTGAATATCTGGTCAAATCCATCGTTGATCATCCGGACGACGTAAAAGTCGAAAGGAAGATAGACGAGCGAGGTGTTTTGCTCTCTTTGAAGGTTAACCCTCAAGACATGGGTCAGGTAGTTGGACGACAAGGTTCAACCGCAGGAGCCATCCGAAGTCTTTTGAGGATTGTTGGTATTAAGAATAATGCCCGAGTTAACTTGATAATTGAGGAGCCGGAAGGTTCAACCCGTGGCGCAAGAAGGCCCGAGGGACGAGAATAAGAAAATCAAACTCGTAAAAGAAAAATCTCCCGATGTCCATCGGGAGGTTTTTCTTTTATAATAAATTTATGAAATTTAATATAATCACAATTTTCCCGGACTCGTTGAAATCCTATTTGTCGTCATCACTCCTTGGTAAAGCGCAGAAGAATAAGCTCATAAAAATAAATCTTATAAACCTTAGGAGATTTGCGACAGACAAACACAAATCTGTTGATGGCAAGCCATTCGGCGGAGGGCCGGGGATGGTTTTAAAAATAGAACCAGTCTATAAAGCCGTTAACTCAATTTTAAAAAAGAAAGACCGCAAGAAAACGAGGGTTATTTTGTTTTCCACGCGGGGAAAGAAATTTGATGGGAAAGATGCAAGGCGTTTAAGTAGATATAAAGATATAGTTTTTATCTGTGGTAGATATGAAGGGGTAGATGAGCGTGTCGCTGATTACATTGCTGATGAAGAGATTTCTATCGGAGACTATGTTTTGGAAGGTGGTGAATTGCCGGCGTTGGTTTTGATAGATTCAATAAGTCGTCACATACCCGGGGTTTTGGGGAAAATTGAATCTTTGGAAGAGATTAAGGGGTCTTATGTCGGATATACCCGCCCGGACATCTTTGTTACCAAAGAAGGTAACAAACTTAAGGTTCCTCAGGTTTTGCTATCTGGTAATCACAAAAGGATAGCCGAATGGCGAGAGAAGAAAGATTGACTCAAATCACCCTTTTAGCTATTATTTAACCCTATATGACAGAGACAGCCATAAATGATGAACAGGTCTTAGAACTCGCAAAATTGGGGGTTCTTTATGGCCACAAGAAATCCAAAACTCATCCAAGGATGAAGCCGGTTATCGTTGATAATAAAAACGAAATTGAGCTTCTGGACCCGGAGGCGGTTTTGGACAGCTTAAGGATAGCGTTGGATTTCCTTAAAGAGAAGGCTTCAAAAGGAATGCTTATGTTTATTGTGGGCACTCTTCCTTCGGCAAAAGAGGTAGTCAAAAGCGTTGCGGAAGAATTGAAATATCCGTATGTCGTAAGTCGTTGGCTTGGGGGGACCATAACCAACTTCGACGTTATAAGGAAAAGAGAATCTTACTACGAATCTTTGAAAGCGAAGAAAGCTAGCGGTGAGCTTTCAAAGTATACAAAAAAAGAACAAAGCAAATTTTCAGAAGAAATAAGCAAACTCGCTAAAAATTTTGACGGTTTGGCAAATCTTACAAAACGTCCAGATGTTCTTTTTGTAGTAGATATAAAAACGCACGACACAGCCGTGAAAGAAGCAAAAACCGCTGGTATACCAATAGTTGCTATTTTGGATACTGATGATGATCCGAAGTTGGTTAACTATCCAATATTCGCCAATGACCATGGCAAGGGGAGTGTTGAATGGGTTATGGAGCAGGTTAGAACCGCTGTAAAAGAAGCAACGCAAGCTGTAAAAGAAGTAACGCAAGTTGTAAAATTATAAAATAAATAGAGATGGCAAAAATTGCAGAAGACATTAAAAAGTTAAGAGAAATAACCGGGGCCGGAGTAATGGAATGCAAAAAGGCTTATGCCGATGCGAAAGGTGACTTAGATAGAGCGATAGAAATAATAAAAGAGCGGGGGATAATTAAGGCAGAAACCAAAAAGGATAGGAAAACCGGAGCCGGTCTTTTAGAATCCTACGTGCACAACGGCAGGGTTGGGGTTCTTTTAGAGATACGAGCAGAAACAGATTTTGTTGTTAGGTCCGCTCCTTTCAAGGAGCTTTCGCATGAACTTGTGATGCAAATTGCCGCAATGGCTCCGCAAAACGTTGATGGGCTCCTGGCTCAGCCGTATATCAAAGACGAATCGGTTAAAGTGAAAGATTTGATAAAACAACTTATCTCAAAAGTTGGAGAGAACATACAAGTGGAGAGATTCATCCGCTATGAACTTTAACCCCGTTAGAAGATTAAAAATAGCATCAGTAATAAAAAATACATCAATGAATATAATCAAATGTCTTTTTGTCGGAAGTACATCGAGTTTAATTTTCTAACGGGGTGAAGTTCATCCTGAACATATTAATAATGGTTAGTTTGGGGACCATACTCTATATAATGGCGCGTCTTTTGCCTAGAATAGACGACACAGAAACCTCCGTTCCAACTATGAAAACTCATTGGACTATGGAGTACATAGAGAAGTTTGATAAATGGGTTAAGTCCTGGTGGGAAAAAACATTAAGAAGGGTGGAAATAATGATTCTGAAGTTAGATAATATAATCAGGAACAAATTAACAAATCTTAAGAAGAACGATTCGCAGAAGACTGTGTTCCCTAAAGAGGAAGAGAAGAGCGAGTAGGTGAACGAATGCGCAGGTGGCAGAGCGGTCAATTGCACTAGACTGTAAATCTAGCGCCTTCGGGCTACGGAGGTTCGAATCCTCCCCTGCGCACAAAATAAAAACGGGCAAACATATTTTGCTCGTTTTTATTTTTATGTTGAGGATTCGAACCGAAGGAGGGGTCGGGAGGAAAGTATAAGGTTCCTCCCGTGTAGGAGATTATTCAGAACCGTGGGTTCTGAAGGAGCGAGTGGACATGAGCGACGTTCGACTACCTCTCCTGCGCACAAATCAAAAGACAGGACACTTAGTCCTGTCTTTTTGTTTTTCTTGATATATAATTTATTCAGATATTTTAAAATTGGAGCAGGAGGAAAATGATTTCTAGAGTGTTCAATCCGCGCTTTGAAGCGTTCTCGGTCTTCTTCTTGATAATGACCGTGCTCTGGTTTGTACCGAAACAATATCAATTCGTATGCTTTACATTGCTTTTCATCGCGATAATTTGGAGTTTTGTCGGAAGAAAGGATTCAATGCGAGATCTGGGTTTTGAAGCGGTGAATTTTAAACACACATTATTGTTGTTTTTGTGTGTCGCTGCAATTGTGTGTATTTTCGCTGTTTTGGGATGGTATATGACGGGTTCTTTGAAACTTACTTTCGCTAAGTTCCAACAAAGAACCGTAGCTTACTACTTTTGGGCTTTGTTCCAGCAATTCATTTTGAACAGTTATTTTGTGAATAGGTTCATGAAGGCGACGCATAATAAGAATGCCGCGAGTTTGTACGCGGGCATATTATTCGGCATCATCCATTTACCGAACCCATTCCTTCTTGTTATCACTCTCATTCTTGGGCCCCTTTCTGCTCGTTTGTTCTTGGAGAATCGCAATTTGTATATTCTCGCTCTTGCTCATGCAATCGTCGGAACAAGTCTTGGATTTCTGGGTGGCGCTCCTGGATTCAACATGCGCGTCGGTCCCGGATATTTCGCCAAATAAAAAACCCGTTTTAATGACGGGTTATTTTTATCCTCGGAGAAACATGACCCAGGTAAAATCTACTAATGTGTGCAAGAGCATTGCCGAGAGAAGCGACCTTTGTTTATGAAAGATGCCGCCGTAGAATAAGCCGGCGATAGTGGCCATCAAAACATATGTCCAGTTTGGGGGTTGGAACAGGTGTTCTCCTAAGCGCACGCCGTTATTTATATGAGCAAGTCCGAAAATAACGGAGGTGGTAATAAGAGCAGGCGCAAAAGACATTCTTTTTGTGAGAACATTTTGTATTACTCCCCGAAAAAGAAGTTCTTCAGGAAGTGCCGCGCCGATAAATATTGTCACAAAATATAACGGAACCATCCATGCCGCTTTTTGGAATAGGTCGCTAAGTCCAATTTCTAAGAAATGGAAACTGTATCCCAAAGGTACCAAGATTGCGCTAACTCCAACAAAGAACAGGAGCACATTAAAAGCATCGTTCCTGCTTAGTTTCCAACTTGCGTTGATATCTATCCTTCTGAATCCGCAAAAAGTTATGAATGTATAAATAACTGCGATGGTTGCTGAGGTATGATATTTGAATTCTCCCAAGACTGGCCAAGAATCGTTCATTAGTCTGAAGTCAAAGGGCAACCACAGAGAGAGTATTGCGAGAATGTCTGGAACGCCAAGGAGTCTTTTTGTCCGTTCGGCATATTGCAAGATTAGTGTCGGAATTGAGAAGTAGAAGACAAGTTTAATAAAAATTCTTGGGTCCCAGTTCCAATCAACGACGGAAAGAAAAATGTATAGAAGCCAGATTGCGGCTGGTGTTATCCATATTCCATTCTTGTAACCCGAGAGTCTCTTCGTTATGCGGGTTCGCAACTTCCCGCTCATAAGAATGAACATTGTGGATAAGAGCTTCAAAGCCGAAAAAATCAGCATCAGAAGATGCAGAAACTTCATTCAACCTCCGTTTAGTTTTAAATAAATTTACTTCCCTTAGGGTATCATCAAACTATTCTGTTTCAAATATTGACCATTTCGCCCTCCAAATTTATACTCATATGTGGCGCGCCAGAGTAGCTCAACGGTAGAGCAGCGCTTTTGTAAAGCGAAGGTTGGGGGTTCGATTCCTCTCTCTGGCTCATGAAGATATTGAATATTTCAAAAAACGTGGTTGTTGCCGATGAGGTCCTTGTCGCAGAAAGTTTCGAGGAGAGAACCAGGGGGCTTATGGGTTTTAACGAGCCTGTCCCATTGTTCTTGAAGACGAGGTGGGGAATACACACGTTCGGGATGAAATTTGCCATAGATTGCATTGTTTGCGGAGAAGACCTTGAGGTTAAAACGGTTCGGGAGAATTTGCTTCCTCGCAAGTTTTTCTTCTGGTCGCCGAAGTATGAAAACGTTTTTGAACTGCCGGCTGGCGCAATCTTGAGCACGGGCACTCAGGTAGGCGACAAACTTAAACTCATATAATCTTGAAGTAAAGGTAATTTATGCTAAACTTGGCAGTAAAATTGCCGATGTAGCTCAGTGGTAGAGCAACTCCATGGTAAGGAGTAGGTCGTCGGTTCAATCCCGACCATCGGCTCAAAAATTTGTAATAAACAGGAACAACTCCATGGTAAGGAGTAGGCCGAAGGTGCCGACTAGTGTCGGCGCACGGGTTCGATTCCCGGTCTCGGCTCCAGAATTGCAAAATATCAGTAAATTTGTAATTATATTGAAATGGCACAAGGTAAATTCAGTGAAAATTTAGTCCGTCTCAGATGCACCGCTTGCAAGCGTGTTAATTATTTTAAGCGCAAAAACAAGAAGCTTGTTACGCGCAAACTCGAACTTAAAAAATTCTGCAAATGGTGCAGGGGGCAAATGCCTCACAAGGAGTCTAAGAAGTAAGGCGGGGAGGCTCCAATCTGACTTACTTTTGGTATAAACTTTAGTAAGTAGGGTCCATAGTTCAATGGTAGAATGTCGGTCTCCAAAACCGATGATCTGGGTTCGATTCCTAGTGGGCCCGCAATGGGAAACGATTTTGAAAAATCTAATAGATTAGAAAATCCCGAATTTGTTGGGCAAATTAGAAGTCAGTTCGCTGATGAATGGGAAGAAGTGGTAACCGGGAAAGGTTTTTTCAACGAAGAGGACTTTGCTTACGTTGATAAAATCAGGGCTGGCGAAAGAGTCCCAAAAGAACACAAGTGGCTACGCGACAAGCTGATTAGGATTGGTCAGGATTACCGGTTGACTCCAGAAGAAATAGATAGGCTTCAAGAAATATTTTTGATATAAGCTTTAACTTCGGGCGCTTGTCTGATAGAGTGTTTTTAGTTCATTTGTAATTTATAAAAGGATGAGTGAAAGTGCGATTACCTACAGACACAAAAAGCCTTTACGACCTGACCGATGAGGAATTAAAGAAAGCAATACTGGAGCGACGGGCAGTAATTCGCAAACATCGCGACCAGAAGGGCGATGACCGCTGTTGGTTGGATGACCAGCTCGTTTGGTTGATGCTAAGCGATACGCCAGAATTGCCCCCGGGGCCTCCAACTTTTGAATATGCAATGGAGGTTTGTAGAAATTTCCATCGTTACCGTAATTCTGATGCCGCTGATTCAATACCGCACGACGCTATACTAGATGAAGCTTATTGGGATTACGACATTGAAGATCCAACCATTAACTCTCATTACACTTTGTTTATGGAGCTAAGCACTATTCAGTATGCTATAAAGTGGCATAGAGATAATTCGAGAACTCCTCGTACGGCAGATGATGACAGGGGATTATATTCTGTCTTGCCGGAAAAAATTCCTGCCGACTTTCGGCTTCCGCCCGAAGAAGAATTTTTGGGTGAAGCCAAAGCTCCAAACGCTGGCTGCCCCGCTTTCTGGCGGAGCCATGTCAGTTGTCCGAATAAATGTCATAATCTCCATAAATGGGGCCCATGTCCATGAGACAATACAATAAATTAGTCCGGGACAGAATATTGGAAATAATCGAAAAAGATGACGTAAAACCGATATGGCACAAAGCCGGACGCAGTGAGTATTGGAAAAAACTAAAAGAGAAATTAGTTGAGGAGGTTAATGAATTTCTTGATAGTAAGAAACAGGAAGAGCTGGCTGATGTATTAGAGGTAATTGATGCTATTTCCGATTTGTGGGGATTTAAGCGTGCAAGGACTCGCAAAATCAAGAATGATAAGAAAAGGCGCCGTGGCGGGTTTAAGAAAAGGATAATTTTGGAAAAAGCATAGAGATAGCGCAAAGACGGGGATAACCCCCGTCTTGTTTTTTTCTTGGGGTTTAATAAACTTACCTTTAGCTTGTTTAGAAAATAAACTTGCCCGCCTTTGGTGGGAAAGGAGAGTTCCTTGAGACGCGTAGAGCCGATTGTTTTTCTTATCGGCGAGAGCCGAGTTGTTGAAGACGGACTTCAAGCATATCTCAATCATGTTGGCGCGCCCGATTGGAAATCTGATGCGCCGAGTGATGGAGAAAGGTTGTCGGAGGTTTTTGGTCGGCTGTGCTACCGCAGCTGGGCGCCTGGAATGAATGCAAATGTGACGAAGGTGAGGAGCGGAAACGCTGCCTATATCGCCAATATTTTGAAAACCCAGCACGGCTCGGTCACCGAGCACGCTATGGTCAATTTCATTTTTGCTGATGTAAGCCGAGTGTTCACTCACGAATTAGTACGTCACCGCGTGGGAACTGCGATATCTCAAGAGAGCTTGCGTTATGTAAGGTTGGACGATTTGGGCCAATGGTTGCCGACTGTAATTAAAGAAGACGCAGAAGCAATGGAGCTCTTTGGTGACACTTTTGAGCACCTTGAGAGATTACAGATTAAGCTTGCCAATCATTTCAAACTGGACGAACCCGGTACGCCGTTCCACAAAAAGAAGGTTATAACATCCGCCATGCGCCGTATTGCTCCGGACGGTCTTGCCACTACTATTGGTTGGTCTGCCAATTTCAGAATGCTTCGCTGGCTTCTTGAATTGAGGACTCATGAAAGTGCGGAAGAAGAAATCCGTTTGGTTTTCGGCAAGGTCGGAGAAATCTTAATACAGAGATATCCTAATATGTTCGGAGATTTTACTACGGAGATTGTTGAGGGTTTGCCTTGGTACAAGCCCGCGAACAAAAAGATTTAATTATTAAAACGCCCCATCGGGCGTTTTTTGTTTGACATAAATACAAATAAGTCGTATTTTGCTAAAAGCTCAATTCACTATTACTGAGGAAGGAAAATGCTCTCCGCACTAGACACTTGGTTGCTGCGCCTCACCGAAAGATTCGTGAAGCGGTTCAACTGGACTACGGGTAAGGACAATTTCTGGCTGGCAAAGAAGTTTTGCATCCCCGAAGCGCTATGTTTGGTGTTTATGTTTGTAGCGGTGTGGGCGACATCCACGACTGCTACTATAAATTTTTTGGGCGTACATTTGATGTTGGGTTCAATGATTGCATTGTTTACCTACTCAGCGTCTTGGATAATCATCAGGGTGTCGGAATTTATGGCAGATATGGCTGCGGCAACTGGGGCTATGGAGCTCTCTTTTCAACACAAGCTTCTCCGTACTCGTAAGTCAGCCATAATCAGGACTGTTGTATGGCCATCTATCTTCTACATCTTCATTCACTCCTTTTCAGTAGCAGCCATATTTGGAGTTTCAGAGATATTTTATGTGATGATTGTTTATCTCATCAGCGTCAATAAACCACCTTTCAAGCGCAGTATGGCTGTGGAATGGCTGAGAGGTAAGGCTAATGAACTTGCTGGTTCGCTTCAGCCCACACCAACGCCACAACCAGCTTATTTATAATATTATCTACGACCGACGGTTTCCGTCGGTCTTTTGTTTTTTTGACCAGACAAGGAATAAGAGGTATTTTATAAAAAGCTTATTAAAAACGCGCTAAGGAGAGTCCGATGCTCCAATTGGACGCTTGGCTTCTAAAAATCACCGAGAAAGTCGTAAGGCGATTCAATTGGCTCACTGGAAAGGACAATTTCTGGCTCGCCAAACTATTTTTTGCCGTTGGCATATCATCTCTAATGATCACTTTTTATATTTGGATGTTTGTGTTCCCGATCATCTTTTTCGCAGGAGGGCTTATTGTGGGGTTAATCGGTGCATCTCAATGGCTTTTTATTAGAGAGCAGGAGATGGTGTCAGAGAAGAGCGCCCTGAAAGGAGCGAAAGATTTGATGAATGAAATGAGTTTAAGGAATACTCGTTTAACTTCTTTGTTGGCCTTCTTTATGTATAATATTTTTTTCTTGGGGATGCCTTTGATGTTTTTTGTTCCACAATTGATCTTTTTCGCCTCTGATATAGTTATTGATTATCTTGTGAGCGTAGAGAAACCGCCTTTCAAGCGGAGTATGGCCATAGAATGGTTGAAGAATAAAATCAATGAACTTACTCGGTCGCTAGATCCAACTCCGAGTCCTCAGCCAGTTTAAACGCCCTCGGGCGTTTTTTGTTTGACAGAATGATAAACAAATCGTATTTTATTAAAAGCTCAATTTACTATTATCGGGGAGGGGAGAATGCTCTCCAAAGCGGATGCTTGGTTGCTGGAACTAACCGAGAAACTCGTAAAGCGATTCAATTGGTTAACCGGAAAGGATAACTTCTGGTTGGCTAAACGGGTTTTCTTCGCGAGTGGTCTTTTTATGTTCATATGGGTCTGCGAGTGGAATCAATACTTTGTTCCCTTAGCATTCGTGGCTGGAGCTTTTCATATTTTCATTTGGATTACGGTTGCCAGCTTATCGGAATCTAAGGCCGTTACTGATTCAATTGAGGGAGTAAAGAATCTTAGATACGTAAACGCCATACGGTGGATTCGTATATATGTTGTTCTTGCTTCATTCGTAGTTGTTTATATTGACTCGTCTAAGGCCCTATTGATATTTTTATGTGTAAATAGGTTATTAGACATTCTTGGCGTTTATCTGATCAGCATCAACAAACCTCCTTTCAAGCGGAGTATGGCCATAGAATGGTTGAAGAATAAAATCAATGAACTTACTCGGTCGCTAGATCCAACGCCAACTCCACAACCAGTTTAAACGCCCTCGGGCGTTTTTTGTTTACAAAAATTTTATAGATTGTTACACTTTTAGTTAGTTATCATTAATTTCTCATATGAGGAGCAAGTATGAAATGGCTCGCATTTGTTTTTCCTCTTATTGTTTCTTGTTCTCCGCCTCCAGTAACTATCTTTCAAAGATACGCAACGATAGAGGTGTCCAATAGCTCTTCCTCGGGCTCTGCGGTTTCGCTCGGTAAGGGGTATTTTTTTACGGCAAGGCATGTTATCACTTCAGATTCTTTTACTGTCTTTAACGCAAGGGGCAAAGATAAAAAACCTCTCCGAATCTTTGAGTTCGACGATGTAGTTTTCTTCAAAGCCGACATAGATACCAACTTTCCGGAAGTACAGATTGCTGAGCCTAAAATCGGCGAAGGTGTTTACATTATTCAACCCATATTTTCAGATAGTGGCGTAAACATTTTTCTATTTCAAGGAAATATAGCTCATGTGTCTGATTTTCATGGAACGATTGATAGACCAATCTTTTCTGGAATTTCGGGCTCTGGGGTTTTCAATAAAAAAGGCGAGCTTATTGGTGTAGCAAGTCAGCTTTACGGCATTCAAGGACAGGTAGCCTTTGGGATATTCGTAAAAGTCATCGTTTTTGAACCAATGCTTCGAAAAGCGAGGTAGGCGTTCATAGTTATCTTGACCGGCGATTTTCGCCGGTTTTGTTTTTACTGTTTTCTGTTATAATTCAAATTATGAAAAAATCAACAATAATTTTAGTCGCAGTAGTCGTAGTTGTCGTAGGCTGGCTTTGGATGGGCTATAACGGTCTTGTTTCAAGACGTGAAGCAATCACTAATCAATGGGCGCAGGTGGAAACGCAGTATCAGAGGCGTTTGGATTTGATTCCTAATCTAGTGGAGTCGGTTAAGGGCGTAATGAAGCAGGAACAGACGGTATTCACGGCTCTTGCTGATGCGAGAACAAAATATGCCGGAGCGGTCACAATTAACGACAAAGCCGCGGCGGCAACTCAAGTTGAAAGCGCTTTGGGGCGGCTTTTGGCGGTAGCCGAAAATTATCCGGTTTTGAAATCATCCGACACTGTCCAAACTTTAATGGTTCAGCTTGAAGGCACGGAAAACAGGGTAAGCGTTGAAAGAAAAAGATATAACGATGTCGTAAGAGATTTGAATGTTTCCGTTAAACGTTTCCCGGGTAACTTGCTTGCAAAAGTATTCGGTTTCGGCGAGCAAAACTACTTTGAAGCAGCAGCAGGCGCGGAAGATGCTCCAGCAGTAAAACTTTAAACTTAAATCCGTGTTAAAGCGCTTAATCTTAATTGGCGCCTTTTTACCGATAGTCACTCTGGCTTATGTTAGTCCGGGTAAACCGTCGGGCTTTGTTAATGATTTTGCAGGCGTTATTGAGTCCACCCAGAAAAGCGAGCTGGAGAATAAGCTCCAGAGTTTTAAAAATTCTACTGGCAATGAAATAGCGGTTGTCACGGTTAAGTCTTTGGACGGAGACACGATTGAAAATTTTGCGTCAGAACTTTTTTAAGTGTGGGGTATTGGTGAGAGGGGGTAGGATAACGGTGTTTTATTTATGGTTGCGACAGATGACCGCGCATTGAGGATTGATGTTGGATACGGTTTAGATGGCTTCTTAAGG
>JBBTYZ010000028.1:0-31214 GCA_038061595.1 Patescibacteria group bacterium
GCGGCCAATGTGTAAATTGACTTCAATCCACACCGACTAAAAACTTTCTCGTAAGCCTGCCTGACTTTAGCGTAAAAATCCGATAAATCCTCCTCTGTTTCATGGAAACTATACAAATCTTTCATCATAAACTCTCTGCCCCGAAGTATGCCGGATTTCGCCCTCGGCTCATTCCTGAACTTTGTTTGTATCTGATAAGCCGAAAATGGAAGGTCCTGATAAGAACTTATATATTTTGAAACTATTTCTGTAAGCACTTCTTCGTGCGTCCAACCCAAGGTAAATCCCGCTTTTTTCTCTTCCTTGCCTCTGACCTCAAAACCGACTTCTACGTCCCATCTGCCACTCGCATCCAAGTATTTTTTCTCAACCAAGGCGGGCATAAAAAGTTCTTGCCCCCCAATAGCATTCATCTCCTCTCGAATTATCCCGGCTATCTTTTGTATAACCCTCCAACCTAAGGGCAGAAAAGAATAAATTCCCGCGGAATTTTTATAAATAAAACCGGCGCGTTCAAGAAGTTTTGCGTTAGTACTTACTTCTTCCGCAGGATCGTGTTTCTGAGTTTTAGTGAAAAGCTTAGACTGCCACATTAAACTCAGACTATATTATTCTTAAAGTTTATCAAGTTTGAAATTTTATGTTTAATCTTATAAGTATTCCCGTGCCTCAAAAGCCCCAAATAAGAATTGATTGTTTCTTGCGTCGGATGAGTTTTTATCCTCTTGAACATCCGTCTTTTGGTGGTTGTTCTAAGCACTCTATGATTAGGGAAATGAACCCAGCCCAAGAAGTCTATTCCTGAAGATAGGGTCTTAATGAATATTTTGTCCTGATGTAGTCTCAGTTTCAGTCTGTTATTCAAGAAATCGCTAATTTGCGGAATAAGCCTCCTTAACCAATCTTTGTCTTTAGAGAAAATCACAAAGTCATCTGCATATCTTATGTAATATCTGGTCTTGAGTTTATGTTTCACGAACTGATCAAATTCATTCATGTAGATATTCACGAAAAGTTGCGAGGTGAGGTTGCCGAGAGGCAAACCGACACCTGGCTTTCCTGAATGAAAACTACCGATTATTTCTTGAATTAACCACAGTATATTTTCGTCAGGTATGTATTGCTCCAAGATGCCGACTAAAACATTGTGGTCAATGTTTGCAAAGAATTTTCTGATGTCGCACTTCAAAATCCAGCAGGTCTTGGTGTTGTTTCGGCTCATTTTATAACCAAAAGAGCGGAAACGATTAAGTGCTTTGTGAGTACCTTTGTTTAACCGGCAAGAAAACGAGTCGCTTATAAAGGTCTTATCAAAAAACGGATAGAGAATGCGATGGATAGCGTGGTGCAGAAGCCGGTCTCGCACACTTGCTTTGTGTATATTTCTCGGCTTGGGATCTGAAATATTAAAGGCTTTATAAACATCGTGCTTGTAGGTTTTATTGATTAAATCATCATGGAGTAATAGAATATTATCCATTAAGCGCAGAGAAAATCCCTGAACATCTCTTTTGCCCCGCTTGCCCTTCACAAATTCTTGCCAGGCTAAAAGTAGGTTTTCCACAGAGATAATATCTTCAAATTTATGGATCAATTTAATTCTCATTTAAGTGGTTTTACGCCCCCCCCCCGAGGGAAAAAATTTCGCTAATGTCTCAATTCTAGACAAGTTCATTAATACATACAAAATTTGGCAAAGTTTTTGGCCAAACTTGCCAAAATTAACTCGCTATACTCTCGGTGAAAAGATTGACTGCTTATTTTTAGAAATGCTAGAACTTATATTTGTTGCTATCTATGCTCCTAAAAATAGAAAGGCGGAGATAATAAATAAAATTAGTTCTAAATTTGACAAGCTCAAATTCTTTTTTAGAATAAGTTGGGAGATAAAAGCGTTGGACAATAAAAAGTATGCGCATATTTCTGTAGCCTTGTCTGAAATCGGAAAAATGCTCGGTGGTTGGAAAAAACAGATTCTAAAATAAAAACCCCGCAAAGTGCGGGTAAAAATAAAGAGAGTTTCTGACCGCCGCAAAGCGGTAGTTGGAGTTCCAGTCATCACTCCACCAATTCAGATTCAGGTTCCGCTTCACACCATCGTTCCAAAGATACGGGACGTTCCGGTTGCCATTCAGATTGCGCCAAACAGAGCCGATTGTACACAGTACCCCCTGAACCACCACCCTTTGAAATGCTCTTAGAGTTGTATTTTATTTGGGACGCAGAGTCCTCTGATATCGTGCACCAAGTATCTTTATTTTTTGGATTTCAACCGCCTGAAGCCGTAACCGCAGACACGTCGTCTACCATCCAATCTTATTTTACAAAAATTATATTCAATTTGAAAATTAGAAATGAAACAGCCCCGAGAGGAAAACCTCTCGGGGCATAGCTACCAAGGAATCCAAGGATTCCTTTACTTGCTGACCGCCGCAAAGCGGCAGTGGGAGTGCCAGTCAACACCCCACCAACCCAGACCCAGGCGCCGCCCCGCACCACCGAGCCAAAGAGACGGGACGCACCGGCCGCCACGCAGATGGCGCCAAACAGAGCCGAGGGCAACTATGGGGTACTTGCGTTGCTCTTCGGGGTTTTGGGCCCCGAATGCGAGGAGCTCTTCGATCGTGGCGGGACGGAAACCCATCTTGTCCAGTTCGCGAAGTGCATCCTCCGAACCGATGTTGCGGTTGAAGTGAACGAGATGGAGTGATACCTCCTCCTTGCCGCGGCGGGTGTTCGGGAAGTGCTTCTCCGTGATGTCGGAGTTCACCCAGTCGTACTTGCCTGTCGAGACCATGTCCGCGAGGGACTGGTTGTAGTTCACGACGAGACGGAAGGTGTTTTCAGCCATCCGCTTCGTACGCTTGTAGAGTTCCACCATGCGCGCCGCGATTGCTTCAAGCTCGCCTTCGTTCTCCTTTCGAGAGAGAAGGTAGAAGCACTCGCCGACCTCGCCGCCCATCTTCTTCACCATCGCGACCAAAGTCACGACGATTTCGAGGAGCGCTCCCATTGCGCTCACGAAGGATGACGTCTTGCTTTTTGTTGACATCGCCTACTCCTTTCCTTGTGGCTAACCCCTCACCCAAACGATTGTCAGGGCCCCAGGTTTGCCAGTTAAACAGCTCCAGGCAGTCTACCACAACGAGTTAGGTTTGTCAATAGTCTATTCTAAAACACCCAACTCCTTAAGGAATGTTTCGTAGTAAGTCATGACTCTTTTTGCGTCGGAAACGGAAAGAGTGAATCCGGAGGTGTGCACCAAATCGTTCCTTAATCGGTGGGCACGCCATAGTTTTTCCAAAGTGTTCAAATTCATAGATTCCATATGTTCCATTCTTTCCCCCATAGTCTCGCCCTTAAGGCCCATCTTTTTCAAAATATCATCAATAAAATTATCCGCTTCTATTATCCCCAATGTAAAGGATTGTGGCGGCGCACTCTCTGCTTTTTTCAATATCTTTTCCCATTTCAACATCAAACCCTTATCCTCAATCCTCGGTCTCCTCTTTTCGGCCGTAAAAACAAAACGAGGTCTCAACTCCAAGGATTTCATAAAAACGAAGACTAAACCGGCAATTAAGAAAATGTCACACAGTATAAAAAAACCTTGTACCAAATAAGCAAGGTCTGTCCATGGCAGGTTTACAAACCATCTATAGAGGTTATATGGGGAATTTAGAATGCTTATCATTTTATTTGAATCTTTCTATCTCATCTTCCTCGCCGAAGATTTGCATACCAGCAGGAGGACCCGTCCTACGCGACTCAACGTGACTCAAGTGAGGTGCCGTAAGGACAAAAGTAGTCGGTGGATGGAAAATAGTCGCTAATCCTTCAGTGTTCAAGAGAAAACGTTTTGGATTGAAATTCGAATTAAAAACAAAAGAAGTAATAAGCTTGCCCACGTCGGTCTCCAGCGGAACTTCCCGATTCAAGAAATTGGTGAGCATTCTGTGTTTTCTATATTCCGTCCTTTTGTTAACAAAAACGTGAGGCCAAGCCCACGGACTTGTGGAGGTGGAAGTTACCCAATTCTGATCAAACGAGTTCATATTCAAAAGATTAAATTGATTAAAAGACCCCATGATTCCGCTCAATAACCCCCTCCAATCAAGTGATCCCTTGGGCCCAACCCCCACTAACCTAATAAGCGTGTTAAAGGCTGGCTTGGAAAGATTGGTCTCGACAGCTTCAAGCAAATCCACTTGTCCAGGACTCCGCCCGATCGGCATCTCTCTCGTCGTACCTTCTTCGTCATCGTTTACAACGATTTTTGTAAGAGGTTCCTGCAATTCCGCGAGTAAGTCTTCAAATTTTTCTCCCCACCCACCACCAGCAGGCGCGGCTAATATTTGAACAACTATTAAATCATCTCTCTTCGCCTTACTCAAAACCTCTATCAATGAAGAAATTGGATCAATATATCTATCTTCTTCCACATCCTCAAAGGCTGGATAAGTCCTAATAGGGTAGGCCCCCTCTTTACTTAATATTAACTCCGTACCTCCTATATCCAATCCTTGCTCATATAATTCGCCCAGCGTTTTGGGTAATTTTTCTGCATAGTCATCAACTTCCACTATATCCAAATTAGGATATTGAGAAAAAAATGCCGCTTCAACAGCGTTTCTTTGGCTGTCTCGGACACGAACATAAAAATGAATCTCGCCTTCACGGCTTACGATTTCAAAACCGAACGACCGAGTTACCTCCCCGTTCAAGTATTTGGCCTCAAGACTATAAGGTGCGTTCCTTAAAGCACTCAAAGAGGCTAAAACCTGTTCCATTGCTTTGGGGGTCTTTTTTAATTCTCGCGGCACTTTGAGTTCTAAAAGAACATACTTCATAGACCTCTTAAAAAGTTCTTGCCGCCAAAAAAGAAGTAACGATTTGAATGGTGGCAACAAGAGCAGAAACAACCAAAACCACCATGTAAGCAAGAGAAAATCTAGTATAGCCCTCACAATAGCCCAAAGATTTAGGCCCGGGAGTATAAATAAAAAAGCGCCACTTAAGGCGAGTAACAATAAAAGTATCCAAATTTCCTCTTTGTTGAAAATCTCTTTTACAATGCCTCCGAGATGACCCAATATATCTCGCAACATTTATACTTAAGCCTCCTTAGTGCTGTAACGGCCGTCACCCAACCTCTTGAAATGCCTTCTGTTTTGAAGACTCAAAAGAATAGTGTTCTCTTTTAAAATTCTTTCCGCGCTCACAAGTTTAACAACTTCATATGAGGCGAGAGGTCCATTGCCCTTAAGTAAACGACCGATCACTTCGCGAACTGTACCCGAAGAAAAACCATGTTCCTGCAATGCATACATTCCCCGGCCAACCAATACGAAGCGCTCGTCCTTTATAAGTTCGTTATGAACGGTTTGAATATTGGCTTGTTTCTTATCAATACCAAAACGAGTTATTGATTTTGCTATTTCTTCAAAGTGGAGCGGCTTGCCGTGTTTGTGTAAAACAAGATACGCCTTGTCACGAATTGTTTTCGGTTCTATCTCCGGCCAAGAACGCAACCCAAAATCACCAAAGACATTTGTGCCTAGGTGTTTTGGAATAAAAAGCATCTTTTGCATGACTGGGTTTTTATATTCGGCGAGGACAGTTTTCTGAGAAATTATTTCGTATTTATTATTACTCTCCAAAAACTTGGTAGTCTTTTTCACAGAATCCAAAAACTTTTTATTGGAGTCTTCGTCCGCATACCAGTAAGCCTTCGTATCGTCATTTTCCTTAGAATAGTTCGGGGTGCCTGCAGTTAAAAAGATAAACCTTAGTTTAACATCTGCATTTTTTACATTCTTCAAATCGGTCTTAATGTTATTCTTGAGACTCTCTATATAACTAGAATCTTCTGACACGCCTCCCATACTAACCAAATGAGCGTTCGCAATAGACACAAAGTCGTGAGCTTCAGCTTTGATCTTCTTGCTTAATTTGTAAGTGCACTGCTCTTCAATTTGCCTTACTCTTTCCCTCGTAACACCAAGTTCATCGCCTATTTTTTGGAGAGTAGCACGCTTGCTGGTCTTCAAACCAAAGCGTTCGTTTATAACCCTAACCTGGTTAGAATTGAAGCCCGCAAGCAAATTGTTTATGAAATGGTCTATGTTTTTAACCATGATTTCTATACTCTATCATATTTATTAATTATGGTCAACCCCCCGCCTATTTCCCTCTTCCCCAAAGATACAAGACAGGACTTGCTATAAAAATAGAGGAATAAGTGCCGAAAATGGTTCCCACCAAAATGGTCAGTATGAAATAGAAAAGAGTTGCGGGTCCAAAAAATAACAATGCCACAAGAACCAATACTAGGGTGAACGAGGTGTTTATGGAGCGAGCGAATGTTTCTTTTATACTCTGGTTTATAGTCTCGCCAAAGTTAATTTTTCCGCGATTAGTCAATAAATTTTCTCTGACCCTATCAAAAACCACAATCGTGTCATGTACCGAAAAACCCATAACGAAAAGTAGGGCCACAATAAAATTGGTGTCGATTTCAACCCCTTTCCATTTTCCCAATAATGCCAGAAGGCCGGCCGGAATGCTTACATCGTGCACTAAGGTCATAAGAGTGATTACGCCATACTTCCAAGACTGAACCGAGCCAGAAACTTTTCTGAACGCATAAGCAATGTAAAGTGAAATACCAACCATAACGGCGAATATGGCCCAAATAGATTTTCGCTTTAGCTCTGAACCAATAATTGGACCGATGCTTGAGAAACTCTTCTCTTCCAATGATCCCAATTTTTCTATTAATATTTTCCTGTATTTCTGATGATCTTCTTCGCTTAGATCTTTCGTGCGAACTATAAAACTTCCGTCGCTTGCGGATGTTACGAAGGCCTCAACATTATCTGCGACGAAAATAGATCTGATTTGGTCTTCGTGAACCGTATTTTTAAGATCTGGAAAATAAATCTGCCAAGATGTTCCCCCTTTCAAATCTATACCAGCCCGCAAACCGAAAACGGCTATTAAAATCCAGCTCGCAATAATAAGCGTGGTTGAAAAGGTTAGATATATATTTCTTTTTTCTATGACTTTCATAATTGTTTATTTTCTTTATTCAAAAATATCCTAAGAAGCGTCCTTGTTATTGTTATCGCTGAAAACATAGAGATTACAACCCCCAAAAATAGCGCTAGGGCGAAACCCTTAACAAAACCGGAAGTGAAATAATAAAGCACGGCTGAAGTAATCATGGTGCTTATATTAGAATCTCTAATTGATGGCCAAGCCCGGATAAATCCCTGTTCGATTGCAGAAGAACGACTTTGTCCTTTCTTTAACTCTTCTTTGGTGCGTTCGAATACCAAAATATTGGCATCAACCGCCATACCAATTGATAGTATAACCCCGGCAATACCAGCTAAAGTGAGGGTTATGGGGATTATTTTAAAAATTGAAAGCGTAATCGCTATGTACATAAGAAGGGCAATAGCAGCAAAAACACCAAACCGACGATAATAGATAATTATAAATAGTATAACGAGAGCGGTACCAATGAACCCCGCCTTTACTGCTTTCTTGAGCGCGTCTGCTCCAAAATCAGCGCTTATCGTCTGTTGGTTTATAAGTTTTACAGGCGCGGAAAGGGCTCCCGCATTAAATCTTTGGACGATCTTCAGTGCTTTATCCAAGCCGAATTGTCCGGTAATCCTTGCTTTGCCGCCAGAAATCTCACCTTGCACATTAGGGCAACTATCTTGGGGGCTTTCCGGGATGATTGGGGCATCATCAATAAAAATACACAATGGTTTACCGGTATTTCTCTTGGTTATCTCTTGGAAAATTTTTCCGCCCTCGTCATTTAGGGTGAATCCAATCTCGGGGACATACGTCTGCGGATCCCTTGAAAGCTCTGCGTTAACTATATACCGCCCGGTTAATTGCGTTGGGACAATCAAAGTGCTTGTTCCCACTTCCTGAAATTCTCGAAAATCTAAAAAGGGGGTTTCTCCTATAAGTTTGATAGCTGTATCGACATCCTTTATACCAGCGAGCTCCACGATCAAACGCGTATATTCGGCTACTTTTTGAACATAAACCCTTGGCTCTCCTACGCCCAATGGATTGACTCTTTTTTCAATAACGTCGCGAAGGCCACGCACAACCGAATCTTTTTCAGTATTTGTTACGCCGCTCAAATCAATTTCATAAGTGAGAAAGGTGCCGCCAGCGAGATCTAAGCCGAATCTCCAAGGTCGAGCGTTGCTTATTCTATTCCATAAAGGTTCGTAATCAAAAAAACCCGCAGCAAGTGAGAAAACAACTAGAACAGCAAGGAAAATGGCCTGTTTTTTACGATTAAACATTACAGCACTAGTGTATAATAAAAATAATGAGGCATCAACTAGGCACTATTGTATTAGGCGAAGTTTCAAAATCAGTCCGCGGAACGATATTCCAAACACCCGTCTTGCAAAGCGCGCCGCATTATTTTGAAGCCTCTGTTCCCCACCAAGTAGTTTTGGGTCGGGATAAGGTAAAAATTGATGGTCATGACACAACCTTTGAATTAAGAGGTTATCCGCCAGACATTCTCTTGATCCAAGTAGTAATTGATGTCCCAAATATTTTCGACAAGAACAATATTTCTGACTTGGAAGAAAAAATATTCTCTGAATGTTTCAGATTGCTCAAGAAACGAGGCGGCAATAAAGATCTGACTGAGGTTTATTCCGTTTTTATGGTTTCGGACTATTCCGGAGAGCCAGAACAATTTCTAAGCCATGCCCCAGTAATCGCCTCACTTTTGAAGTCCGAGAAAATGACATTGGACCAAAAAGAAATTGACTATACGCTTGAATCACAAATCAAGTACGCTAGAAACGACTTAAGCGTGATTGATTGGGACGGCGCCTTCTTATTTGATCCGGAAGGGAAATTCGAACCGACCACCGAACTTCTCACGCTCGCCAATCTCCAACTCCTAAGACACAGAATACTTGACCGAGAACTTGATGGACGCCTGGAACACGCTGAAAAGTTACTGGAATTTCCCAAGAAACGAGCTCATACCACAAAAGAGTTGTCTGAAGATATGAGGGATATTATAAAAAGCCGGATGGCCTCTATTTCCAAATTCCAAGCACTAGAGCGCGACATTAAGCTTATTGGCGATTGGTATTATGCCCGACTTTATGACCTTGCGGTCAAAAAATTTAAAATAGAAGAGTGGTACAAATCCATCAAGGACAAACTGGACTCGCTAGAAGATGTTTATTCAATGATAGCGGAAAATTTCACGGTTTCACGAAAACAAAGGGCTGAATGGATTCAAATTATTGGTTTTTTTGTCCTTCAAATTGGCTGGTTTGGCCTTATTATTCTCGAATTTTTTTACTTCACAAGGCCTCAATAAACAGGTTTAGTAGTGTAAAATCAAAAACCCGCATTTATTCTGCGGGTCAAACATTGAGGTCGTCTAATATCTCCAGGGCCCTCTTATAAGCTAAATCAATCGTCTTTGAAAGGTCGCCCTTCTTAAAATTGGTATATGTAAGAGTGCTAACTCCCTCTTCCAAACTAAATTCAATCACCTTTCCTTTATAAAAAGAGAGTACTTCATCCAAGAGAATGTTAGATGCCTGACTATGGAGACCCAACATACTGGATAACCACGACTGATTTTTGGCAACTTTGTGGGTTGAGGAACGACTGCGGAAAACGAAAACGGTGTCACAGCCATCATCAAAGAGGGATCTCACACCGAAAGTTATGGCGTCAGAATATTCTACCGCTGGCCCCTTTGGATTTTTCTGTATATAAACGGGTGGAAAAACACCCCGAGGACTTACCGAAGCAAGAATCGCCTGCTTCAGAATATCCGGATTAGATCGAATGAGCTCATCGCGATTGGAAAACATCTCCGTTCCGCGAGTTTCGTGATTGAATACAACAATATTGAGCTTCACCGGAGAATCAATAAGTTTTAATGGATCAAAACGCCGAGATAAATCTTGCACTCCTACATTCGTGAGAATGTGCGGCTTAAGCAAAACTATATTCGCAAGGGTTTTGGGATTGAAAATATCAAAAATATATTTTGGTCCCCTGTCCTCAATTGAACGCATTTCTTTTTGCTTACCTCCATCACCCGATAATCCACTCCAAATCAATTCCAAACCCCTTGAGCCGTATTGCAGATAACCGGCAAAATTGAATGTGGCAACCGATACTGCTGTCATGCAGAAAGGAACTATGCCCCGCTCTTCAATTGCTTTCAGATATCCCACCTGGTCAACACGTGAGAAAGCCCCGCCCAAACCCAAAATCCCAACCTTACCCAATTCTCTCAAGGGCACCATCCTTTGATTTTGTTTTAAAAGAGCTTTCGCGATTTCTGACTTAAATATAACGCTCGAATAAAAATTAACAAGGCGTAATAAAACCGCCTTAACTTAGGCGGTTTAGAGTTTCATTCTTGAATTCCAAGAATCTATTATCTTTGATTGATTGGCGTATCTGCGCCATCAGGTCGTTGAAAAAGTAAACATTGTGGATTGTGGCAAGGCGTGCCGCACTCGCATCTTTTGCTTTGAATAATCTATTCAGCTCGCCTCTCGTAAGTCCTTCCGCGCAAGCGGCGCATGCGCAACTCATCGAGCCTGAAGGCTTCTCAGAGCCTGAACGGCCTTCCTGAAGCGGGCTTACATCGCCCGAGAATCTTCCTTTCAAGATATTTATCCTCCCCAAAGAAGTCCATATTCCGCCGTGCCTCGCCTCGCGGGTTGGCACAACGCAATCAAATGTATCAATTCCTTCCTCCACTCCTTCAAAAAGGTCGTTTATTTTTCCAATTCCGAGCAAGTGTCTTGGCGCTTCTTCTCTTAAGAATGGTATCGTCCAGCGGATTACTTCAAACATTTCAGCACGAGTGTTCCCTAATGAACCGCCGATTGCGAATCCGTCAAAGGGAAGTGAGCCGATAAATCTTGCGCTCTCTTCGCGCAAGTCCCTGAAAGCTCCGCCCTGAACGATGCCGTAAAGCTTTTGGTCTCCACGCTTTTTTTCTTGTAGACCAATTTTCGCCCAAGCGTGAGTTCTCGCGAGCGCTTCCGCGGTATAAGCATGGTCGTGAAGTGGAGATGTGCATTCATCAAATGCGAGTATGATATCCGCTCCCAATTGCTCCTGTATCTGCATTGAGAGTTTGGCATCAAGGAAAACTTCTTTTCCTCCGTCCATGAACCAAACACCCTCATCCGTAATTCGCACCAAATTTTCTTGAGCCTGCCTGCCGGCAGGCAGGGAAAAGCCCTTCTCACCTTCGTCCGGAAAAATATTGGCTATTTTACTTACGCCGTGTTCGCGCGCAAACCCCAAGCTGAATACTTGGAAACCGCCGCTATCCGTCATGAAAGTTCCGTTCCAGCCCATCGCTTTGTGCAACCCAGGGAAAGTTTTGAGCTTGTCTCCGAGCGTCTGCCACAAATGGTAAGTGTTTGAAATCACCATCTGCGTTTTGGTCTCTAGGATGTCTTCTGGCGTGAGACAGCGCACCTCTGCGTGCGTGCCTACCACCACATAGCTCGGCGTTTCAACCTCGCCATGTTCAGTTGTTAAAATGCCAACACGGGCTTTTGTTTTGTCGTCTTTTTTTAGAACTTTAAACATTGCCCTCCCCTTGTTTTGTATTGAACAAGATGTCCTACACTTTAGAACAAAGAAGTTTCTTTGGCAATTTTATATTTAATTTTGTGAGTATTGCCGTGTTTCATTAAACCTAAATAAGAATTAATTGTCTCTGGTGTTGGGCGAGCTTTTATCCTCTTCAACATCCGTCTTTTGGTGGTGGTTCGTAAAACCCGGTGATTGGGAAAATTGACCCAGCCCAAGAAATCAATGCCTGACGTTAAGGTTTTTATAGTTATTTTATTTGGGTGTAATTCCAATTTTAATCCTTGGATCAAGAATTCGCTTATTTTTGGGATAAGCCCCTCTAACCAATTTTTATCTTGCGAGAAAATAACAAAATCATCGGCGTATCTTATGTAATACTTAACTCTAAGCTTATGTTTTATAAACTGGTCAAATTCGTTCATATAAATATTCACAAAGAGTTGCGAGGTGAGATTTCCAAGCGGCAAGCCAATGCCCTGTCTCCCGGAGTTAAAACTGCCTATGATTTTTTGAAGAAGCCAAATTATTTCTTCGTTCGGTATATACCGCCTCAAAATATCCATCAAAGTTTCATGGTCAATATTCGCAAAGAACTTTTTGATGTCGCATTTCAATACCCAGCAAGTCTTAGTGTTATTCTTGCTCGTCTTATAACCAAAGGAACGGAAACGGTTAATGGCTTTATGAGTCCCTTTCCTGATTCGACAGGAAAATGAGTCGCTTATAAAAGTCTTATCAAAAAACGGATAGAGAATCCGGTAAATAGCATGATGCAAAAGTCGGTCTCGGACGATTGCTTTGTGAATGTTCCTCGGTTTTGGGTCGGAAATGTTGAAGGCTTTATAAGGGCTATGTTTATATGTTTTATTGCGTAGATCTTCGTAGAGTAATAGAATATTATCCATTAAGTGGAGAGAAAACTCCTGAACGTCCATTTTACTTCGCTTGCCTTTAACGAATTCAGTCCAAGCCAAAAGCAAATTCTCTACAGAAATAATATCTTCAAGTTTATGAACCAACTGAATTCTCATAATAGTAATATTGTACCCCCCCCCCGAGGCAAAAAATTTTACTCAATTACCCGTCTTGGGAAAAATAACCGATGCCTACAAACTCTGGCAAGAGTTTTTGCCACATTTCCCCAAAACATCTCGATATACCCTTGGAGTAAGAATAGATAATCTATTCTTGAACATTATTGAAATTGTCTTTTCCGCTGTCTCTAATGGATCTATAAACAGGCTCGCAAAAGTTAAAAATTCGACGTTAACTCTTGATTCCTTAAAATTCCTCCTCCAAATTTCTTGGGAAACAAAATCACTGGACACAAAAAAATATGTATTGATTTCAGGAAAGCTCGTCGAAATAGGAAAAATGCTCGGTGGCTGGTTAAGGCATCTTTCACAAAAAACTTCCCCAATTCAACTTGGGGAAGATAAGTAGTAAGCTGCGAGAAAACACGCAGTTGCCATCGTTCCACTGGTCATCATCCAAGTCGTTGGCATTGAAGTTCCAGTCGCGATCGTCGGAGTTCCGGTTCACATTCACCACGACCACGCGTTATCGTACGATGCACCGTCCACGACACTGCGCCTTGATTAATCTTAGCGCTGTATTTAATTCCGAGCCTATAAAACCCGATGATGCACCACACCAGCTGATTTCTTATTTTCTTGAAACCTTTCCGCCGAAGCCGTAACCGCGACGATATCAAAAAATTTCATTTTTATTATAACAAAAAGCGCCCCGCCCGATTCGTAATGTTCTACGAATCGAACGGGGCGCAACTACGACGAAATCAAGAACCCAAGGGTTCAAGAATCCGCCTCCAGCGGATCAGCTGCGAGAAAACACGCAGCCGCCAACGCGCCACTGGACAGCACCCAAGGCGCTGGCACCGAAGTCCCAGGCGCGACCGCCGGAGTCCCGGCCCACACCCACCACGACCACGCGAGCATCCTTGAGCTGCACGTGGAAGATGTTGGCGTATCCGTTCGTAAGGAGGGTGCCGGATTCTCCGTTCGGCTGAGCCTTCACAAGACTCGAGATCACTGCCGCGAACTCCGCGACCGAGAACGGCTTGGGGTTGCCGAGCTCGTCCTGAATCTCCGAGTCGTACATCGCCTTCGTGAGCTCGGTCTTTGTGAGGACGTCCGCGAATGCGGGCACGAGCTCGAGAATCTCAGGAAGAACCCAGTTCTTGAAGTTGTCCCAGAAATACAGCTCCGGGGAGCTGTCCGTTCGGAAGAACGAACTCTTCACGAAAGACTCCGCCTTGACCGCGATGTTCTCCGCGATGAGACGAAGGTTCACGAGGGCGAGCTTCTTCGCGCCCACGATGAGCTTCGCGATTTCCTCGCGGAGCTTCTTCGAGGTAAGGATGCGACGCATTTCTTCGTCGCCGCCGCCCAACGCCTTCACTGCGTCCACAAGCGCCTTCCAGATCTCAAAAACGATTCCGAAGGCCGAGAGGTACTCACTCTTCTTTGACCGTGACATATTCCGTCCTGTTCCAAGGGCACACTCCTCATTTCGCAGGATGCGAAACATAGAGCTTGCCAGTTAAACAACTGGGGTTAATGTAGCATACAATGCAAGATTTGTCAACATACAACAAACCAGCACCTGACAAGCCCCTGATTAAAAATACTTGCCCTAGGTTTAAACCTAGGGCAACTGTGGCATAATAATGTTATAGCTTATAACAAATCAACAAATTGGTTTTATGACCAGAAGAGAAATATCCGAGGAAAATATAAGGAATATACAGAAATCCAAGAGAAGTTATTATATTACCCTACCTATTCAGCTTATTAGAGAGTTTGGTTGGAAAGAACAGCAAGAAGTGGTGGTAGAGAAACGGGGGCGGGAAATTATAATCAGGAAATTTTCTTAACCACCGTCTTTGTGTTTCGGCTATTAACCCTTCTTCAAGTGCTCAACTACATACACCAAATCCGAACCAACTTTCTTGCGGGGATTAAATATATCTTTCGGGTCAAAGATTTTTTTAACCTGTTCAAAGAGTTTATATATTTTTTCTCCAAACATTTCCTCCAAATAATGACTTCTTATTAAGCCGTCGTTGTGCTCCGCCGAAATTGAGCCCTTATAGCTCAAAACCAGTTTATAAACCTCGTCTCCGGCGGATATTATCTTTTTTCTTTCCGATTCGTCTTCCAGTTTCATTAGCGGGATTATGTGAAAATTACCGTTCCCAACATGGCCAGCAATCGTGTACAAAAGTTTGTACCTGTCCAAAATTTCATATAGCCTTGGCAAAAATTCCGGCAAGTGAACTGGGTTAACTATTATGTCGTCAATAAATGGCGCTGTTTTTTTATCCTTAACCTTATTGCGTAGGAGATTGAAGCTCTCTCGTCTTATAACCCAATACTTCCTGCTATCTTTCTCGGTAGGGGCTAATTTTGTAAGAACTTTAAATTGCTTCAAAGCACTGTTAAGCACTTTTAACCTCTCGTCCACTTTTTCTTGGCTATCTTCTTCAAATTCAATAAGTAGTATGAGTTTCGGCATTCCATAGAGCAAGACCAGTAAAAATTCGGGCAAAAAGCTTAACCCCAAAGAAAATAGATTTTTAGCTCCCATAAGCTTCAAAAATCCGGGGAAAAACTTAAGCGCAAGGCGAAGCGTATGGTCGTCAAAAGATTCAAAACTCGTTGGCTTAAAAGGCAAAACGATATTGATAATGTCCGCGAGGTTTTTGAGATTATCCATAAAGACGACTGCCATTCCTGAATATTTTTTAGTTTTCACAAGCCGAAGTTTTATCTCGGTCACAATCCCCAAGGTCCCCTGCGAACCGACTATCAACTGCGCCAAATCAAAATTGGTTTTGTCCCAAACATCCCAAATTTTATATCCAGATGAATTCTTTGATACATCGGGCTTAGCTTCTTTTATTGCCTTATAGCTCCCGTTAACCAATTTATAAACTTTTCTGTAAAGTTCGCCTTCAAAATTTTTCTCTAGGAGTTTCTTGTTCAGTTCTTTTTTTGGAAGAGATTTCAAAACATATTCCTCGCCGTCAGCAAGGACTACCTTAAGCTCCATCACATAACCCTCCGTCTTTCCATAAACAAGCGATTTTTCCCCTCCGGCATTATTGGAAACTATTCCGCCCATTGCGCAGAGCTCGCGCGAGGCAGGATAAGACGGGAAAATTAGCCCTCTTTTTAAAGTTTCTTTCTCAAAGTCGCGGTAATAAACTCCGGGCTCTACGACAGCATATCCCCCCTCCTTCGCTGAAGCTATGGAGGGCGAAGCTATTTTTTTGATGCGGTTAAAATATTTAGTGAAATCCAATATGATTGAGTCGTTTAAGGGGCCACCAGTCATATCAGTTCCGGCAGATCTTGCCGTAAGCGATAGATTATTAAGTTTCTTTTTGTTTTTAACCGCGAATTTAACGAGGTTCTTGATGTCCTCAACATCTTTCGGGAAAACGACTACTTCGGGCCTTACTTCAAACAAACTCGCATCATGGCTGTATTTATTGAGCGTTTCTGAATCCTCCAAAACATCTCCGTGCAGGAATTTTTTAATTTCGTCAGAAAGCATTATTTTATTATATCCTAATTTGATAAATGTAGTGTTGAGTTATAGGATAGGAGTCAGATAGTTAACAACCCAAAGGAGACACCTTTGTACAAAATAGAAAGGTGGCCAGAGAAATACCGAGATGACAATGCGGCGATGCTCTTTACGCCGATTTTTGCAGTAATGATGATAGATATGGTTTTAACAATTTTTCAGCAACCAGCCAAATATTGGTTGGTTGGCTTTGAAAATTCTCGTGAAGACAATATGATTGGCAGATGGCTTTTAGAAACCCACCCCCTAGTATTCATTTATGCATTTCTGATTTATTTAATAATCACCCACCTATGCATAACTCACTTCAAACCCTTATATAGATTTGCGGCAATTATAGGACTCCTTATAGGACATGTTCCGGCAGCAATGGGACGATTAGACACCGTATTTGAAGCTGCCTTACTCCACAATATACCCAAAGGTACCGCCATAGAAAGAGATTTGATATTTACAATCGATATGGCGCTTATAATCTATTTTTCGCTCTGGATGGCAAAAACACTTGAAAAATATATAAACGGAATTAAAAAAAGAGGCATCGAAAAAACTTAACCCCCGCAACAACGCGGGGGCAACTTTTTACCATCTTCTGCGGACTTCTTTATGGTAAGTAATTGCAAATCTGTGCGCCGCATCGCGGACTTTGATAAGAGTTTTAATATCAACCGATTTGGGCAAGACGCCTATCAGGTCATTCCTCTTCCTTTCCGCGCCTTTCGCAATACCTACAACAGGGATGCGGAAGCCATATCCGTCTAAAACCGATTTGGCGGCATTCACCTGACCCTTGCCTCCGTCAATCAAAACCAGCTCGGGCAACGGCCATTCGCGATGATGAAAACGGCGCTCAAGCATTTCTCTCAACATTCCTACGTCGTTTGGAGTATGAATTGTCTGTATCTTGAATTTACGGTAATGATCTCTTGCTGGTTTGTCGTTAATAAAAACAACCATTGCGCCCACCGCGGAGGTGCCAGAGATATTAGAAATATCATATCCTTCAATACGATAAGATTTTTTACCGCTCGCGGTTGAAATATCGGGCTTATCGTCAGAAATAAAAGCCACATCTTGAATATGCTTAAGAGAAAAGAGTTGGCCTCTTAATTTTGTCGCTTTCTCAAACTCCAATTTTTTAGCGGTGCTTTTCATCTCTAATTCGAGATTCTTAATAATCTTCTCTTTCTTCCCAGAGAAAAATAGTTTCAAATGCTTTATGTTTTTCAAATAATCTTTTCGTGACATTGCTTCCACGCAAGTTCCCGGACACAAACCTAGTTCATTATCAAAACAAGGCCGTTTGAATTTTCCCAGCTCTCTGGGATTATGCGTGCTAAACGGAAATATCCGCCTTATAACCCTCAACGCCTCGCGTATACTTCCCGCCGAGGTAAACGGCCCAAAACGCTTACCCTCTTCTTTTTCCTTGCCCCTTACAAGCATCACGCGGGGAAATTTGTCTTTGGTAATCTCAACATACAAAAAACTTTTATCGTCCTTCTCTCTAATATTATAAGGCGGTTCCAATTCTTTAATAAGCTTGGCTTCCAAGATTAATGCCTCAAGGGCGGTGTCGGTTTTCTCATAATCTATTTTTATTATTTCTTGCACCAGCTTTTCAATCCTTGAATCATGCGGCCGCAAGAAGTAACTGGAAACTCTCCGCTTTAAATTGCCCGCCTTGCCGACATAAAGCACCTGCCCAGAAGCGTTTTTCATTAAATAAACTCCGGGCGAGTCGGGAATGTTTTTATATAAATTGCTCATAAAACCTTTCGTTGACTTATTCTATCTTATTTGCTTTCCTGTAGAGAGATGATTTTTAATAAAAATGCAGATCGGAGAAATATGGTTCGCGGAAGCCTTACGCTTATACCCGGAAACATGTTCGCGGGGAAGTCAGAGTTCTTGATTGTCGACATGATTCCAAGGCTCCAAGAACATGCGAACAAGAAAGTTCTCGTAATAAAACCTGAAAAAGACACGAGAAGTGGGGTTGGCAAAATAAAGACGAAGCCGGGCAAAAGAATGGAAGAAAGAACAATGGATGCAATTGAGGCGCCAAGCGATGATATGGGCCGGATGCTCACAATGATTCAGCACGAGGAAGAAAAAATTGCTTCCAGATTCGATGTTTTGGCCTTTGATGAAGTGCAATTTTTCGACGAGAAAGGCTTCTATCGTCTTGTGAAACAGCTCTTGCGGGATGGATATGATGTCATCGCCGCAGGGCTTGAGCGGGATTTCCGCAATGAACCTTTCGGACCGATGTCTTACCTAAAACTTCTTGTTGATGACCAGCAGAGCGTTATCAATCTTGATTCCCGAACTTATTGCAGAAAATGCGGCAAGCCTAATGCGCACTATCCGCAAAGACTGGTGGACGGCGAACCGGCCCGATACGATTCTGCGCAAGTTGTCGTAGGCGGAGCCGAGGCATATGAACCAAGATGCGGAGTCTGCCACGAAGTTCCCGGCGAACCGAGAATTCTACCGAACTAATATCTATAACCCCAAAAACACTTTGGGGGTTTTATTTAAGGACTTTTTTCAGATACTTTGCGGTGAAACTTCCCGCTGTCTTTGAAACAAGTTCCGGAGTTCCCGCAACGACAACTTCACCTCCCTTGTCTCCCCCCTCCGGACCTAAATCAATTACCCAATCAGCTGTTTTAATAACATCTAAGTTATGCTCAATAACCACAACCGTATTTCCCCTATCAACAAGGCGATTCAAAACTTTTAATAAATTATTAACGTCAGCGAAGTGAAGTCCTGTCGTGGGCTCATCTAATAAATAAAGTGTTTTTCTCGTGTCTCTTTTACCGAGCTCGGCAGTAAGTTTTATACGCTGCGCCTCTCCGCCCGACAATGTCGTAGCCGATTGGCCCAACTGTAAATAGCCCAAACCAACTTCTTCTAAAACTCTCAAACGATCGTAGAGCCACGGAATGTCTTCAAAGAATTTGGCGGCTTCTTCAATCGTCATCTTTAAAACCTCGTAAATATTTTTATCTTTGTACTCTACCTCAAGCGTTTCTCTATCAAATCTCTTGCCCTTGCAAACATCGCACTCCACATGAACCGTAGGCAAAAAATGCATTTCTATGGCGATTGTGCCGTGTCCCTCGCAGTTCTCACAGCGGCCGCCTTTGACGTTGAAGCTGAATCTGCCAGGCTTATAACCCCTAACACGAGCGTCTTCGGTCCCGGCAAATAAATCCCTAATAAAAGTCCAGGCGCCCACATAAGTCGCGGGATTTGAACGAGGAGTACGACCTATGGGCGATTGATCAATATTTATTAGCCGGTTGATATATTCCAGCCCTGTCATTGCTTTATGTGTCCCCGGCTTATAACTTGCCCCGTTAAATTTATTTGCAATGGTTTTATAGACGACATCATAAACAAGCGAGCTTTTGCCTGAACCAGAAACGCCCGTAACGGCCGTGAAACGCCTAAAAGGTATCTCAACATTGATGTCTTTCAGATTATTCGCAGTTATACCCTTAATTTTCAAAAAATCGTGGTCTTTGGTGATCTTTCTCCTTTTTTCCGGAACCTCAATGAAGGTTTCGCCCTGTAAATAAGAGATCGTGAGAGACTTGGTTGTTTTGTCAGTTAATATTTGAGGGATTGGGCCTTGTGCAACTATTTTACCTCCGTGCACTCCCGCACCGGGCCCTATATCAATCAAATAATCAGAAGACCTTATTGTTTCTTCATCGTGTTCAACAACGATAATAGTATTCCCTAAATCACGAAGGTCGTGGAGTGTTTTTATTAATTTATCATTATCCCTTTGATGCAAACCAATTGTGGGTTCGTCTAAGATATACAAAGTACCGGTGAGTCGTGAACCGATTTGAGAAGCAAGCCGGATTCTCTGCGATTCACCGCCAGATAATGTCCCAGCCTTTCTATCAAGCGTGAGATACTCTAGACCAACATCCAGCATGAATTTCAATCGATTTTTAATCTCACGAAGGGGGGCTTCGGTTATCTCGGCAAAACGCTCGGAATTTTTCTCTTTTATTTTGGAGAAAAAATTATAACTTTCAGAAATAGGCATTCCAACTATATTGGAAATGTTCTTATTGCTTATAAGCACGCTTAGCGCCTCAGGCTTCAAACGCTTCCCAACACAAACCGAACAAATTTTTTCCGACCAGATGCTTTCTGTACCTAATCCATGACAGATCTCGCAAGCACCATAAGGGCTGTTGAACGAGAATAACCTCGGTTCAATTTCTGGAAAAGAGAATCCGTCTTCTGGACAAGTAAATTTAGCCGAAAGCGATGTCTCGTCGTCTCCGATTATAGTGACCACATCGTTTCCATACTTTAAACCAGCCTCAACCGCTTCTGAAACGCGCAACCGATTGTCTTTTTCTTTTAAATCTAAATTGTGCGGAACCCTGTCCACCACAAGCTCGATGGTGTGAGCCTTATATCTACTGAGTTCAATTTTGTCTCTTAAACTATAAAATTTGCCGTCCACTCTCACTTCTCTAAAGCCGGCGTTCAAGAAATCATAGAGCATTTGATAATATTCCCCTTTCCTACCGCGCACCGCTGGGGCGAGAATTAATAGGTTTTTGTCTGATTTTCTTGCATTATAAATCCTTACAACCGCATCAACTATTTCTTCGTTAGTCATTTTCTTGATTTCCTTGCCACACTTCGGGCAATGAGGAACTCCAGCACGGGCAAAAAGGACACGAAGGTAATCGTAAATCTCCGTGATCGTGGCAACGGTTGAACGCGGATTGGCCGAATGATGCTTCTGATCAATAGAAATCGCAGGCGACAAACCCTCAATTTCATCAACATCCGGCTTGTCCAACTTGCCCAAAAACTGACGAGCATAAGCCGATAACGACTCAATATATCGCCTTTGACCTTCGGCAAAAATAGTATCAAAGGCCAAAGAAGATTTACCCGAGCCAGAAAGACCAGTAAAAACTGTCATTTTGTCACGAGGAATTTCAATGTTTATATTCTTCAGATTGTGCTCGCGGGCGCCTTTAATTTTTATTTTGTCTACCATACTATTTTTTAATTTTTTTGTTTAGTTCTCTTATTTCGTCCCTTAGGATTGTGGCTAACTCAAACTCAAGATTCTTGGCGGCCTCACGCATTTCTTTCTCCTTATCTTTAATGAACTGCTCAATATTTTTCTTCGATTTGGGCAAGGCTTTCAATTCCAGTTTCAAAATGTCTTCCACTGGCAGAATATCCTTAATCTCCTTAATAATCGTCTGCGGAGTGATATTGTTTTTTGTGTTGTATTCAATCTGAAGTTTCCGCCGACGTTCAGTTTCTCTTACCGCCCTATGTATAGAACCAGTAATGTTGTCTGCATAAAGCAAAACTTCTCCGTTCACATTTCTCGCCGCGCGTCCTATAGTCTGAACGAGCGATGTTTCGCTCCTCAAAAAACCTTCTTTATCAGCATCTAAGATAGCAACCAGGGACACCTCGGGCAAATCCAGCCCTTCCCTCAAAAGGTTCACACCAACCAAAACATCAAAATTCCCCCTTCTTAGGTTAGTCAAAATTCTAATCCTGTCCAAGGTTTTTACATCACTATGAAGATAAGATGCTTTTATCTTTAACTCTTGAAGATACGCATCCAAATCTTCAGCCATTTTCTTAGTAAGCGTTGTAACTAAAACTCTTTCTTTTGACTTAACTCTTTCGGCAATTCTAGGAAGCAAATCATCAATCTGCCCCAAAGCCGGACGAATCGTAATCTTTGGGTCAATTAGTCCTGTAGGCCTGATAATCTGCTCAACCACTTGTTCGCTTTTCTCTTTTTCAAAAGGACCTGGGGTGGCAGATGTGTAAATTGTTTCGTTCAATCTCGCCTCAAATTCAGAAAATCTAAGCGGGCGGTTGTCGGCAGCGGAAGGCAATCTGAAGCCATATTCAATAAGCGTTTTCTTTCTTGAAGCATCTCCGGCGTGCATACCGTTCAATTGAGGAACCGTAACGTGTGATTCATCTATAACAGTCAAAAAATCTTTTGGGAAATAATCCAAAAGAGTTGCTGGCGGTTCTCCCGCAGACCTTCCAGACAATTGTCTGGAATAATTTTCAATTCCGTGGCAATACCCAATTTCACGCATCATAGCTAAATCACCCTTCGTCCTTCTTTCTAATCTTTCCGCTTCCAATAATTTCCCTTCCTTTTCAAATTGTTTAAGGCTGTCTTTTAGTTCTTTTGCTATATTTTTTAAGGCGGCCACCCGTTCGCTACCACGCGTGATGAAGTGCCGCGCCGGAGATATGAAAACTTCCGGGGTAGTCGGTGTCTTCCCCAGTTGGAAACCCTTAACCGGGTCAATAACAAAAATCTCTACTATCTCATCATTGTTAAGCTTAAAATTATAGGTAATCTCTTCGTAAGGCGGCATAATTTCCCAATTATCTCCCCTAAGGCGGAATGTTCCGCGTTTCAAATCGGCATTAGTGCGCGTAAACTGCATTTGAATCAATTGCCTAACCAAATCCTTTCTGTTTATTTTGTCGCCGACTTTGAAATGAATAATGTTAGCCGCATAAACTTCCGGCGCCCCCAAGCCGTAGATGCAAGAAACCGAAGCCACGACTATCACATCCCGCCTTGTTAAAAGCGAGGTTGTGGCGGCGTGGCGGAGCTTATCAATTTCATCGTTTATCATCGCCTCCTTGCCGATATAAGTATCGGTTGTGGGCATGTAAGCTTCCGGTTGGTAATAGTCGTAATAAGAAACAAAATAATGAACCGCGTTTTCCGGAAAAAGTTCTCTTAACTCGTTGCACAGCTGTGCAGCAAGGGTTTTATTATGAGCTATAACGAGGGTGGGTCTCTGCACCTCAGCAATTACGTTTGCAACGGTGAAGGTCTTGCCGGAACCAGTAACACCTAATAGTGTTTGGTGTTTTAATTCTTTCTTTAAACCCAAAACAAGCTCCTTGATGGCTTTGGGCTGATCTCCTTCGGGTTTAAATTTTGATACTATTTTGAACTCGTTCATAAGCAGAAAGACCCGCCGTCTTAACGACAGGGGGCGCTTGTGTTTTATTCAGTTAGGCTAAGTTTAAATTAAAGGTGGGATTTGTCAAAACAAAAAACGGGGCGTCACCCCCGAATACGTATTTTTATAATTCTATTTTGACGGCGCTCTGGACCGGATTGTATCTCTGCATCAGGCGCCTAACGACAAAAAATGCTATTAGAGAAATAAGCACACCTCCAAGAATATCGCTCGGCCAATGGACGCCGGCAATGACGCGAGCTACTCCGTTTAAAACGGCCAAGAACATAAACCAGTAACCAATTTTTTTGTTGAAACTAAATAACACAAGAGCCAGGGCAAAATAAAACGCCATATGCCCAGATGGGAAGGCGTAATGGTTGTCTATAAGAAGCGGATCAAAATTCAATGCCTTGAACGGTCTCTCGCGATGCCAAAGAAATCTGATTACTTCGGTTAAAATACCTCGGGACAAAATAAGAGTTAACGCTGTGAGGATTAAAAAATAAACCCTTTTCTTCCATGGCTTCAATTTCACTAGGAGGATAAAAGCTACGATAGCCAAAAAATAGGGCAGATGCTTCGCAAAAAAAATAATGATTTGATCTACAACTCCAGACTTTCCGGCTAAAGAGTGGAATAAATTAAAAACAATGAGCTCCAAGTTCATTGTTTTACTTTCTCACGAACGGCAAGAGTCCCATAACACGAGCTCGCTTTATGGCGCGGGATAAAGCACGCTGATGCTTAGCGCAAACTCCAGTGTGGCGCGGATCTATAATTTTAGCCTGCGTAGAGATAAACCGGCGAAGGGTTAGAGAATCACGATAATCGACGGCTTTTAAATTCTGTGAACAAAAATTACACTGACGCATATTTTAGAATGGTATATTTTCCGAATTTATTTCACCTTCGTCCAAATTAATCTCTGGTAATTCTTCTTTTACAGGCGTGTCGGTGCCTTGGGCATCATTATTGCTATTGTTCTTTGGCTCAAAACCACCCGCGCCTTGAGAACGCGGACCAAACTGAACTTTCTCGCAAAGTATTTCAGTAGTGCGCCTATTCTGACCTTGTTTATCCTGCCAACTACGGTTTTGAAGACGGCCTTCTATCATGGCTAAAGAACCTTTCTTTAGAAATTGATTAACTATCTCCGCCTGTCTGCCCCAAACAACAACATTATGGAACTGAACATCTTCTTGTTTCTGCCCCGCTTTGTTTACCCAGACACGATTAGTAGCTATTGCAAATGTTGCAACCGACTGGCCAGACGGAATCGCCTTCAGCTGCGGATCGGCCGTTAATCTGCCAATCAAATATACTTTGTTTAAATTCATTATTTTAGTATTTCTTCTATTCTCTTCTCGAGATCTTCATTTGTCAAAGCAGGCTCGAAAGTCTTTTTAGGCGCAGCTTCTTTTCGTGGAGCACGTTTATACTCTATTGGTTTTCGTTCGGATCCTTCTTTCATGCTCGAAACGCGCACTTTGTTAATAAGGTATCGCAAAAGATTTTCATTTAATTTCAAATCTGAAACGATATTACTAAGAGCGTCTCCGGGAGAGGTAAAATTGATTATGCCCATGAAACCATAGTTTTCGTGTTTTATTGGGTACATCAGACGAATTTTCTCGATAGTTTTTTCGCCCAAAACTACAGCCCGATTCTTTTCAAGAACTTTCTTTATGGGTGCGGAGTCTTCTAATTTCGAAATAAAAGATATTTCGTAAGCCTGTTCTTTTATATCTAGCTCGTTCATATTATTTTTATCTTCCTCAAGATAACAGAGAGGTTAAGGCAAGTCAATTAATTTTATTCGGTTACCGGAATATTTTCCGCAACCACTATCTCTTCTTTCGCAGGATTAATAATATCTCTTAATTCTTGGAGTTTATCTTGCGGTATGCCTAAATATCCGGTCCCTACAGGAATAAGTTTTCCGATAATCACGTTCTCTTTTAATCCTCGGAGCGTGTCTGTTTTCCCCTCAACAGCAGCGTTAACTAGAACCCGACTTGTCTCTTGGAAAGAAGCGGATGATAAGAAGCTTTCGGTGGTAAGGGCAACTCTTGTTATGCCGAAAATAAGCTGTCCTCCCTTTGCCGGAGTTTTGCCTAATTTCTTGATTTCTTTGTTTAAATGCAAGAATCTTGATTTTTCCACTACGTCCCCTGCCATAAATTCTGTGTCACCCGCATCTTTAATCAGAATTCTTGATAGCATTTGCCTAACGATAACTTCGATATGCTTATCATTAATAGACGAACCCTCAGGAACATAAATTCTCTGAACCTCGTTTATAATATAGTGCTTAACAGCCTCGATGCCTTTATAACTCATCAATTCGCGCAAATCCAATGGCCCCTCGGTCATTGGCTGGCCTTTTTCTACCCGATCCCCTTCTTTGACTTTCAGATTGATTCCGCCAGGAACTAAATATTCTTCAACCAGCTTCTTCTTTGCTTTAGACGTTTTCTTCGCAATAGATGTATTCTCCGAAGTAACATCTTCTTTTATTTTTATAATTCGTGATAATCCCTGATCTGCAATATCCTCTACAATTCCAGCGGCCTTGGCTATGACTGCCTTGCCTTTTGGTGGACGCGCCTCGAAGATTTCCTCAACCCTAGGGAGACCATTGGTTATATCAACTCCAGCAACACCTCCGATATGGAAGGTTCTCATTGTGAGCTGTGTTCCTGGCTCTCCGATTGACTGTGCAGCCACAATTCCTACCGCTTCTCCTATTGCGATTAGTTTGCCCTTGCTTAAATCAAAACCATAGCAAGCGGAACAGATGCCATAAGTACTTTTACAAGTAATGGGCGAACGAATCTTTACGATATCTAATTTAGAATCGTGGATTTTTTTTGCAATTTCACGGCCAATAATCTCTCCTTCACGGACGACAATTTTTCTATCAATCCTTATCTCCTCAAGCGATGTTCTAGAATATAAACGATCGGCGAAAGAGTAATCAAACTCATCGCCTTCTGATCGAACCATTTCCAAGCCTTCGGTCGTCTTACAATCAGGTTCTTTCACTATTACATCCTGAGAAACATCAACTAACCTTCGTGTTAGATACCCAGCTGTTGCTGTCTTCAAAGCCGTATCGGTCGATCCCTTACGAGCCCCGTGTGTGGAAATAAAATATTCCAAAACTCCAAAACCTTCCTTAAAAGATGATTTAATTGGAACTTCGATTTCCTCACCCTTCGGATTTGCAACAATACCCTTCATTCCCATCATCTGATTTGCCTGAGCAGCCTGACCACGCGCACCTGAATTAATAATCGAGAAGACTGGATTAGACTTGTCCAAATTTCTCATTATTAATTCTCCCAGTTGGGCTTTAATTTTGGCCCAAAGAACTGTTATGTTTTCCTTTCTCTCTCTGCCCGTAAGCAAGCCTTCATCAAACTGTGATTCAATTAGCAAAATTTCTCTTTCTCCTGCTTCTATTATTTTTTTCTTTTCCGGCGGAACCACAGTATCTAACATTCCCCAAGTTACGGAGGAAAGTGTGGCGTACTGAAAACCCAAGTTCTTGATGGCATCAAGATATTGATGCGTGGTTTCTATGCCACGAATTTCTATAATATTAGAAATTAACTTTGATAAAATTTTCTTATTTAACTGTTCGTTAACAAACCCTATTTCTTCTGGTAAAACTTTATTGAATATCAATCGTCCATAAGTGGTTTCTATGAGTTTGGATTTGTGCAGAACTTTTATTTTCGCATTCAAATCTAAGAAGCCCTCTTCGAATGCGAGCATCGCTTCGGAGAATCCAGAAAAAACCATCCCCTCGCCTTTTGCTCCAAGTTTCTCATCAGTCAAATAATAACAACCGAGTACAACGTCTTGGGTGGGTGAAACAATCGGATCGCCACTTGATGGTTTCAATAAGTTTCTCGATGCATCCATTAATTCGCGCGCTTCATATTGCGCCTCTACCGTTAAAGGTAAATGCACGGCCATTTGGTCGCCATCAAAGTCTGCATTGAAAGCCGCACAAACAAGAGGCGGTATTCGGATTGCTAAATCTTCTATTAAAAGCGGCTTAAACGCTTGAATACCCAATCGGTGGAGGGTGGGCGCTCTGTTCAAGAGAACCTTCTTGTTTGCAATAACTTCCTCCAAAATTGCCCAAACATCGGCTGTCCCCTGTTCTATCAAACGATTGGCTTGTTTTATGTTATAGGCCAAACCGCGGTCGATAATCTTGTTTATGACAAATGGACGAAAAAGCTCCAATGCAAGATTTTTTGGTAAACCGCATTCATTCAATTTCAGTTCTGGACCGACAACGATTACGGATCTTCCCGAGTAATCAACTCTTTTACCAAGCAAGTTTTGCCTGAAACGCCCCTGTTTGCCTTTTAACATGTCGGCTAAAGATCTAAGAGGCCGCCTACGAGTAGAAAGTATTTGGCTACCCAAATGAGCCGAATTGTCTATTAAGGCGTCAACGGCTTCCTGTAACATTCTTTTCTCGTTTGTGATAATAACCTCGGGCGATTTTAGTTCAATAAGCTTTTTTAAACGATTATTACGGTTAATGACCCGGCGATAAAGATCGTTCAGGTCCGCTGTCGCATACCGTCCACCGTCCAAGGCAACCATTGGACGAAGCTCTGGCGGAAGAACAGGAAGTATGGTCATGACAGTCCACTCGGGCTTAATTCCAGATTTGGTAAGCGAGTGTATAAGCTTCAAACGACCCAAGATTCTTTTCTTTTTGTTTACGTCTTTCACTTCAGTGAGCTCAACTTCTAATTCTTTCCTTAGTTTATTCATATCCATCTTTTCCAAAATTTTCCTAATAGCACCCGCCCCTCGATCTGCTTCAAAAACATCACCGAAAATTTCAGCCAAAGAATAATATTCTTGTTCGGTCAAAATCAATCCCGGCTTCAAGACAGAAAGGATTTCTTCGTGGCGCTCTTTCACATCTTCCATGCCCTTAGTAGCTTTTTCTTTACTTAATGATCTAAATTCCGCCTTGATTTTACTTAAGGCTTCCTTGCGAGTCTCGTTGTTCACTGAGGTGACGATAAAAGCGGCATAATAAATAACTTTCTCCAGTTTCGGAACAGAAATATCCAAAAGAAGGCTGAGTTTCGAAGGAACAGTCTTAAGAAACCAAATATGAGTGACTGGTGCCGCAAGGGTGATATGGCCCATTCTTTCGCGTCGGACTATTGATCTTGTGACTTCTACTCCGCACTTTTCACAGGTAATTCCTTTATATCTTACCTTTTTATATTTACCGCAATAGCACTCATAATCTTTGGTCGGACCAAAGATACGTTCAGAGAACAAACCGTCTTTCTCTGGACGTTGTGTTCTATAATTCAAAGTCTCAGGCTTAATAACCTCGCCATGAGACCATTGCAACATCTCTTCCGGAGACGCAATGCTTATAGATAACGATTTTAAATCTACGCTTCTTTCTGTTCTTTCCATGTTTTTATTTATTGAGTATTATTTTCTTTTTCTTCCACGAAGTTTTCGTCTCGACCATAATTAACATTCAGACCCAAAGATTTCAATTCGTTTATCAAAACCTTGAATGAGGCAGGAACGTTTGGTTTTTTAATTTCTTGTCCTCTGATAATAGATTCAAAAGCGGCGGAACGCCCCAAAACATCGTCTGACTTAATAGTGAGCATTTCTTGCAAGGTATGTGCCGCGCCATAACCCTCCAGCGCCCACACTTCCATCTCCCCAAACCTTTGCCCTCCAAGTTGCGCCTTACCTCCAAGCGGCTGTTGGGTAATCAAAGAGTAAGGTCCGGTAGATCTCATGTGAATCTTATCTTCCACCAAATGGTGGAGCTTCATTATGTACATATAACCCACTGTTATGGGTGATGGAAACGCTTTGCCCGTAAGTCCATCATATAGAGTCACCTTTCCGTTTTCGGGAAGACCAGCTTTTACAAGCTCGGCTTTAATATCTTCTTCGGAAGCCCCTACGAAGTTGGGCACAACGGCTCTGAAACCCAATTCTTTCGCGGCACGCCCAAGATGAACTTCTAAAACTTGACCCAAATTCATACGAGAAGCGACGCCTAACGGATTCAAAATTACATCAACCGGAGTGCCGTCTTCCAAATAAGGCATATCCTCAACGGGCCTGACTTGGGAAATAACTCCTTTGTTGCCGTGCCGGCCAGTGAGCTTGTCGCCAGCCATTATTTTTCTTATCTGCGCTACCTCTATCTGTATTTTCTTAATTACGCCCGGATCAAGCTTGTCGCCTTTATCACGTGAAAAAATTTTAATACCGATTACTCTCCCCTGTTTTCCGTGTGGTAATGTTAGAGACGTGTCTTTTACATCTCTCGCTTTTTCCCCGAAGATAGCCCGCAATAGTCGCTCTTCGGAGGTTAGTTCTGATTCGCCTTTTGGAGAAATTTTTCCGACTAAAATATCGCCGGTCCTCACTTCAGCGCCAATACGAACTATTCCCTCTTCATCTAAGTTCCTCAATTTGTCTTCGGAAACGTTAGGGATGTCAGGGGTTGTAATTTCGGGGCCCAACTTAGTATCACGCACAGAACACGCGTGAGTTTCGATATGTATAGATGTGAATAAATCTTCTCGAGCTACCCTTTCCGAAAGAATTATCGCGTCCTCGAAATTTCCGCCTCGCCATGGCATAAAAGCAATGAGCATGTTTTGACCCAAAGCGAGCACACCATTGTCTGTTGCCGGACCATCAGCTAAAAGAGTTCCTTTTTTTACCTTATCGCCAACTCTAACGATTGGGCGTTGAGTTAAACACGTGGATTGATTCGATCTCTTAAATTTGAAAAGCGTATATATTTTATTGCCAGACGAGGTTTTTATGGTTATTGATCTACCATCAACCTCAGATACCGTTCCATCAACATCCGATATCACCACCTGCTTGGAGTCATACGCTGCTTTTTCCTCCTGCCCAGTACCCACAAGTGGCGCCTCAGATTTAATAGAAGGAACTGCTTGACGTTGCATGTTGCTTCCCATCAAAGCTCGGTTTGCATCATCATGTTCTAAAAATGGAATTAAAGAGGTGGCAGTGCTCACAAATTGAATAGGAGAAATATCCATGAGATCTAGTTCTTCTCGCGAGCAATTCCCCGGTTTACCCTTTAGGCGAGCCGAAACAATTTCTTCTCCTATAAGCCCTTTTTCGTCAGTTTTGGTGTCAGCTTGTCCAATATTATATTTTTGTTCTTCAAACGCATCTACCCACAGAACATTCGAGGTGACTCTTCCTTTTTCAACCTTAAAATAAGGTGCTTCTAAGAACCCGAATTCATTGACACGAGTATAGCTTGCAAGATAACTCACGAGACCAATATTCGCTCCTTCTGGAGTTTGAATCGGACAGATCCTACCGTAATAAGATGGGTGAACGTCGCGAACTTCAAACCCGGCTCTTTCTCTTGTTAATCCACCAGGACCCATAGCGGACAATCTCCTTTTATGCTCAAGTTCGGCCAAAGGATTAACTTGATCCATAAACTGAGAAAGTTGTGATGAAGCAAAAAAATCTCTCACAACCGCGGTTAAAACCTTATAGTTTACAAGTTGTGCCGGTTGCAGAGTCTTTCTATCAAAAGTGGACATTCTGTCCTGAACAGCCCTTCTCATCCTTGCGAAACCTACACGGAGACGAGATTGCACAAGTTCGCCCACAGCTCTTATTCGACGGTTACCCAAGTGATCGATATCATCCGGCTCAGCGTAAGTATCGGAGTTCAAACGAACAACTTCTCGCACCATTGCGATTATGTCTTCAGCATCCAATAGTCCGCCCTTCTTCTTCTGGCCAAGATCAAGCCGCTGATTCAATTTATATCTGCCAACAGGACTTAAATCATAACGATCAAAGCGCTTAAACATCGCCTCTATTAAGGAACGGGCG
>JBBTYZ010000029.1:0-2995 GCA_038061595.1 Patescibacteria group bacterium
GCGAATAATCTTGCATTGAGAGGCATAGCAAGAAGTGGTTCAAGGGTAATAGTTTCTTCAATTGAGCACGAGTCAATCCTAGAGACCGCGCAGGCATTAGAAAAGAACGGCATTGATGTGGTTTATTTGCCCGTAGACATGGGCGGAGTGGTTGATTTGGACAAACTGAAGTCATCCTTGAACAAAAAAACTGTTTTAGTCTCAGTTATGTATGCGAATAATGAAACCGGGACAATACAACCGATTGAGGAAATTTCCAGGATAATAAAAGATTTTGATAATAAAATTCTTTTTCACACCGATGCTGTCCAAGCGTTTCAGTTTTTGGATTGCGATGTAAAAAAATTGGGCGCGGACTTAATGACTCTTTCGGCTCATAAAATTTATGGACCAAAGGGCATTGGCATACTTTATGTTTCAAAAACCGCAAAAAAAATATTACAGCCGATTATTACTGGTGGTGGACAAGAATATGGGATGCGTTCAGGGACGGAGAATGTTGCGTCAATCGTAGGTTTTGCAAAAGCCGTGGAGCTTGTCGTGGGTTCGCGCGCCATGCCTGCCGGCAGGCAGGAATTGGAGTCAGAAAGAATTAGAGAATTACGAGATTATTTTTGGAGTGAATTAAAAAAGATTCATCCGAGCGTTGAATTAAACGGCAGTTTGGAAAATTCTTTGCCGAACATTTTGAACATTTATTTTCCGGGACACAAATCCGAAGACATATTGATCGGGTTAGATATGGCTGGTATTGCAGTTTCGTCGGGTTCGGCTTGCAGTATGCGGTCTTCTAAATTGTCGCATGTGCTTAGAGCGTTTGGATTGCTGGTTGAAAGAATCCAAGGAAGTGTGAGATTTAGCTTTGGCAGGCCGACAAGCAAAGAAGAAATCGAAAAGGCGATTGACACGATAAGAAAAATTATTAAAAATTAAAGCATGGAACAAAGAATAAAAACTTATTTAAGCGTTGCGGTTGTTTTATCTATTTTAATAATTGCCGGCTCAGCTTGGAGTTACGTTCAGACGTATTCTCGTTCTGTAGAACCATCATCTTTTAGAAGTTTTTCGGTTTCCGGTGAAGGAAAAATCGTCGCGGTGCCTGATGTTGCTCAATTTGCTTTCGGTGTGATAACAGAGGGCGGTAAAGATATCGCTGTGTTACAGCGAGATAATACGGCCAAGGTCAACAAAATAATTGGTTTTGCAAAATCTAAGAAAATTGATGCCAAAGACATAAAAACACAAAGCTACAATTTGGAACCGCGTTACCAATATAGCAACTGCTCAAGAGAGAACACGATTTGTCCTCCGGCAGAAATAGTTGGATATACCATTACTCAGTCTGTTAGTGTGAAAGTCAGAGATTTCGGCGTTGTGGGAGATATTCTGGGTGGCGTAGTCGAGAATGGAGCGAATAATGTTTCACAGCTAAATTTTACGGTTGATGACCCAACCGATTTACAAAATCAGGCTCGGGCTGAAGCTATAGAAAAAGCCAAGGAAAAGGCTAAGGTCCTTGCCCGCGCAGGGGGATTTGGAATAGGCCGGCTTTTATCGATTGACGAAGGATCAAACTATTATCCGCCGATGCCTATGTATGCCGGAGGGGCTTTTGAGAAGAGCGCTGACGAGGGTGCGCCGGTGATTGAACCAGGTTCACAAGATATCAAAATTAATGTAACGCTGCGTTACGAAATTCGTTAAAATTAAAAAATGCTTCGTTGCTACAACTGCGATGAGCAGTAATTGTTTTTATCCTTGACCCCGTTAGAAATAGCCCGCCCCATGGGCCCTTCGGGCGCGCTTGCGCGCGGGCGTGATTTCTAACGGGGTTGATTTTTAGGTAAATTTTTGGTATAAAATAAAAATAGTGCTTAAACATGCCAAGTTTCAATAGATTCACAATAAAAGCTCAAGAAGCTCTGCAAAGTGCACAGGAGCTTGTCACGAGATACAGTCATGGAGAATTAAAGGCTCTTCATTTGTTGCATACACTTTTAGGAGACGAACAGACTCTAGTGCGCCCAATGCTCTTGCGAGCCAACTTAAATTTAATAGATCTCGAGCGCGAACTGGATTCTGAATTAATGAAGCTCCCTAAAATTTTTACCGGAAGCGGAAATGTAAATCAGCTTTATCTATCGCAGGAACTAATGAAAGTATTGGATAGGGCGGCAGAGGTTTCTCAAAAGCAGAAAGATGAATTCGTTTCTTGCGAACACCTAGTGCTCGCACTCTTAGATGTTCCTTCTCAAGCGCAGGAACTTTTAGTCCGTTTTGGTGTACGAAAAGACGTTCTTACAAGAATCTTGGCCCAACTTCGTGGATCAATGCGCGTTACGGATGAAATGCCAGAGAGCAAATTTCAGGTTTTGGAAAAATACGCTGTTAACTTAACGAACAAGGCTAAGGAAGGAAAGCTTGACCCTGTTATCGGAAGGGAAGATGAGCTGAGGCGTCTTATGCAAATATTAAGCCGAAGAACTAAGAATAATCCGGTTTTGATAGGCGAGCCGGGTGTAGGAAAGACAGCCATTGTTGAAGGATTGGCGCAAAGAATAGTATCGGGAGAAGTTCCCGAATCCTTGAAGGGCAAAGATGTGATTATGATGGACATTGGTTCGCTTATAGCCGGTACCAAATTCCGAGGCGAGTTTGAAGATAGGTTGAAAGCATTTTTACGCGAGGTGACCCTTGCTGCGGGCCGGATAATTTTATTCATTGATGAGATACACATGATAGTAGGAGCTGGTGCCGCCGAAGGTGCCGTTGATGCTTCAAATCTTTTAAAACCAGCTTTGGCTCGGGGAGAACTTCATGCGATAGGGGCAACCACATTAAAGGAGTATCAAAAACATATTGAAAAAGACGCTGCGCTTGAGAGGAGGTTCCAACCAATTTTGGTTGAAGAGCCGACCCAAGAAGATAGCATTGCTATATTAAGAGGATTAAAAGAAAAATACGAAATGCATCATGGCTTGAAGATAAGCGATGA
>JBBTYZ010000030.1:0-15392 GCA_038061595.1 Patescibacteria group bacterium
AGTCGCTAAATCTCCCGGTCGCAAACGCTTGTAAATCTGGATAAATGATTCGTCTACTGTTTTAGCATCATCTTCAGCCAACGTTTTTTCGATATATTTGAGCTCTTCTTTAGATTTACTAAAAGCCTTTAAAATCGCTTCGTTGTCCTCTAAACCGAATATTCTCAATAATTGAGTAACTGGCGCTTTTCTTTTGCGATCTATTTTAACACCTATAAAACCGCTAGATTCGGTCTCTAGCTCTATCCAACTTCCTCTATTAGGAATTACTTTTGCTCCAAAAAGTTTCTTGCCTCTAAAAACGTTTGCTGAAAAATAAACTCCAGCAGAACGAATAAGTTGTGAAATAACCACCCGCTCCACACCATTTATTATGAAAGTTCCGCGATCGGTCATTATCGGGAAGTCACCCAAATAAACTTCCTGAACTTTATTTTGTTTATTTGTTTTGTCTGTTAGTTTTAAATTAACACGAAGAGCTGCTTCATAAGTTTGATCTTTTTCTTTCGCTTGTTCTTCGGTGTATTTCGGTTGATCAAATTTATAATCCAAAAAATGAAGCTCCAACTCCGAACCAGTATGATCTTTGATTGGAGAAATTTCATCAAAAAGTTCACGAAGCCCTTTTTGCAAAAGCCACTTGAAAGAATCAAGTTGAATTTCTATTAAATTTGGACCCTTGAATTGAGGATTCTTGTGGTCGGAAAAAATTTTTGGTTTAATCATAAATATTTTGCTCTTTTAGAATTATGCTCCTCTAATGTTTTGGAAAATAATGTTTCTTTTGTACGAGACGCCGAAAGATAATATAGATAGGGGCTGATTTGCGGATTCAAACTTGCTGATATCGCGGAAGCCCCAGGATTAGATATGGGAGTCGGAGTAAACCCTAATTTTTCATATGTATTATAAGGAGAAGCCATGGTTAAATCGCTCCTTTTGACCATTAAATTGGGGCATTTTCTTGTTTCTCCGGCACATTTTATGTAACCTAATGTCGCATCAACCTGTAAAGGCATATTGATCTTCAATCTTTTCAAAAGTATACCGGCAACCATTCGACGATCATTAAAATCTGGAACCTCTCTCTCTAGAAAGGAAGAAAGAATTAAAAGATCGTACCAGTTCTTTTTACCCTCAAGAAGTGGCCAAGCCTTCTTAACAAAGTTCTGGAGAAACACATCAAACACCACCTCGACGTTGGAACCAACCTCAAATCGATAAGTATCAGGAAAGAGAAATCCTTCTAATAAATTCATCCCGGCAAGAAACGGATATTTATCTACTTGTTTCTTGAAATCAAAATTTACCAAAGATCTTTTTTCAATAACGCCTGCGTCTGAAAGAATCGTGTCTATATCTTTCGCTGTTGATCCCTCTGGAAGCGTAACCAAAACTTCATTCTTACCGCTTGTTATTAGTAAATTGATAATTTGGGGAACGCTCATTGTTTTTTCTAATTCGTAAACGCCTGGTTGAAATTTTTGCGCCTTTCCGCTAAATAAAGAATAGAATTTGAAAACAGAAATTGATTTTATTAACGACTCTTGTGATAAACTAGCGCCGATTTCCTTTAAGCCGTCACCGCGATTGATTTTTATATTGACAACATTCGCACCATTCGCCTCCGCTTCCACTGGTTGAAGCCCGTAGAAAAAATAAGCGACTGTTAATATAAAAAACAAAGCCCCTCCCAAAATTAAAAGGAAACTAAAATTTAACAGGCCTCTTTGGTTAATATGAGGATTCAAGTTTGATTTTCTCAACTATACTCATAAGAGCCGCAATTGTCAATATGCTCGATCCCCCATAACTCAGAAAGGGGAAATTAATGCCGGTTACTGGCATTAAACCTAGATTTGAACCGATATTAACGAGAAAGTGTATGAACATAACAAGGATCGCCCCCAATACAATAAATTTAGACTCGTTGCTCCTGGCCAACATACCAATTTTGGTCATTCGGTATATGACAAGTAAAAAAGCCGAGACAACGACCACGCCACCAACAAATCCCCATTCTTCAACAAATGCGGAAAATATAAAATCCGATTTTGCTTCAGGAAGAAAGTTTAGTTGAGCTTGCGTCCCGCCCCCAAACCCCTTTCCCCAAAAACCAGCTGAGCCAATCGCAATTTTAGACTGAATAACATTGTAACTCGTCCCCAAAGGATCTCGGGATGGAAAAATGAAAGAAGTTAGTCGATCTTTCTGATACGGCTTCAGAAAAAACATCCACAAAACAAAACCAAACAAAAAAGCCAAAATTAAACCAAATATTAATCTCTTTTTATTTATCCCGCTCGTTAACAAAAAACCAACCCAAATCCCGCAAACTACTATAGCTGAACCGAAATCTGGATGTATTGCGATAAGAGAGGCCGGAATAAGTGTATAAATTAAGGATAGAAAAATATTTTTTCCCAACCAAGCCGCAATATATTTCCTCGAAAAAAATCCGGCTAAGACAAATATCAAGCCCAACTTTGCAATCTCTGCTGGTTCAAACTGGACACTGCCCAAAAAAACCCAACTTTTAACTCCACGAACGGTTCCCGATTGAAGATTCGATAGTAAAAGAAGCACGATACTGAACCAATAAACTCCGTAACGGAACCAACCCCGGCTTACTAACCCCATTAAATTAAGCTTGCTACCACCCAGAATGATTGAGAACGCCAAGAAATACCATAAAAGCTGCCGCCAAAAGAAATCACTACTCAAACTCATAAGAGAGGTGAGACTAACTATAGCCAACACCAACAACCCGACAATCAAAGGCCAGTCAAAGTTCCTCTGTAAAAAAACTGTCATTGAGGATTAGCGTAAACCTGAGTTGCTTTGTAATCAATGCCTTTTGCGAGATTGGAGTCAGTCGGAAAAGGGATAGAAAACGCCCTATCTTCAAACCCTCCTATAGTGAGGTTGGTAAATGAGGAAAATAAATCAAGACCCAACCTATCAAAAAGCACCACCACAACCTCTATGCTTGGAACAGAAAATGGGCTTTTATTACTCAGTATTCCGGAGACAATAATTTTATTTTCGATGATATCTGTTTTTATTTTTCCGACAGATATATCGGGTTTAATCATAGCGGAGGATTTAACCCAAACCGGATCCGAAAGCTCCAGACTGATTTTAGGATAAATCTCTTTCACTCCATCAATTTTCCCAACAATCGTCTTCCTTTCTCCCGGATACAAAACCGTTTGAGCTTGAATCGATCGTACTAAATTATTTGATTTGTCATAAACATTAAAACGATAATTAATTTTGGAAACTCCGTAGTTCGAGTTAGGGTTTTGAATTTGACCAAGAAGAACTGTTCCCGCAGAACTCGACAACATCTTTGCGTCGCCAACAACTCTGGGAAAGTCCAGTTTTTTTATTTCGCAAGAAATGCACAATCCATCACAATCAACTCCAGATTCGTTTTGATTCTGTATATTATCAAAACAACTAGGCGTTGGTCCAAATGATTTTTCATAGCCACCCCAAACTATTAATCCGAGAACGAATAAATAGAAAACGCCATATAAGATCTTTTTTAATAATCTTGTCATTTTGACATTGTCTTCAATATTTTAACGAACTCCTTGGATGATAGACTCGCACCACCAACAAGCGCTCCGTTTATTTCTTTTTGCATCATAAAACCACCCACATTCTTAGAAGTTACGGATCCCCCATACAAAACCCTTACACCAGGAACTACGGATTTAATGAAACAGCTTATTTCCCCCGCATCTTGAGGCCTATCAATTTTTCCAGAACCTATAGCCCAAACAGGTTCGTAAGCAATCACTAAATTTTTAGTTTTAAGTCCGTTTTTTAAATTTCTTTTAAGTTGGTTCTTCACAAATTTCTTTGTAGCAGCTATTCCTTTCTTCCTAACTCCCCACGGCTCGCCGACACACAGAATTACCCTTAACCCACCCCTAACAGCGGCTTGGACCTTTTTATTTATTATCCAATCGGCTTCTCCCAAAGAACGCCTTTCGGAATGTCCAATAATCACATAGTCAACCTTAGAATTTTTAAGCATCTCTGGCGAAATTTCTCCGGTATAAGCACCCCTTTTCTCCCAAAAAACATCCTGTGCGCCAAAAGAAATTCCTGATCTATTTTTGTGCGAAAAATCAGTGAGCCACGTGAACGGGGGGCACAACACAATATCAATATTTCTCAATCCTTTCGCGTAATGCGATACCGCATTAACTAAATCCTCCGCTTTTTTGTATGTTTGCGGATTCATCTTCCAATTTGCAACTATTAATTTCTTCATAAATTTATTTTCTTAGTATTTTTGCCGCATCGTCTGGATCAATTGCGTTTAATTCCACGCCAGTACCCAATTCAAATCCGGCTAAAATATTTGTTTTCGGTAAAATCTCAATATGCCAGTGATAATAACGATATCGTTTTTTATCTATTGTAGGAGATGTGTGTATGAATAAATTGTAATCTGGATCGTGTAAATTTTTCTCAATCGATTTCAAAACCAATTGTAATACTTCAACAACGCCCATTAATTCCCCATCATAAGTATTCTCAAAATAAGGCCTGTGGCGCTTAGGAAACACGCGCACTTCGAAAGGTAAACGCGACGCATATGGGGCAAAAGCAATTGCCTCGCTATTTTCAGCAATAATTCTTTTTTTAATTTTCTTTTCAGCCCCGATCATTTTGCAATGGACACAAGTTCTGTGATCTTTAAAATATTTAAGTGAGCCTTCTAGAGAACGAGTGACGCCCGGCGGCACAACAGGAATAGCAATTATTTGAGAATGAGGATGATAAATAGAAGCGCCAGCCCCTGGTCCCCAATTATGAAATATGGAAATATAAGCTATATTCTTGTCGGATAATAATGTTAAATAACGGTCTCGAAATGCCACGAAAACACGGAAAAGAACATTGATGCTCATTCTGGCAAAATTTAAATAATGATCACGAGTTATAACAAGATCGTGATGTCCAGCACCTTTTATCGCAGCATAGGGGCCGAGTTTGTGAAAACGTATTAATTTATCTTCGTGGTTAACTGCGGGATATCTGTTTTGAAGAACGACTATTTCCCAGTTTTGCTCATCGTCTTTTTCGTTTTTAATTAGCCCGCGACCACTCATATACTTAAGAATGGGCTTCCTTCTAGGATCTCTTAGTGGGTGTTCAAAATCATCCGGACATTTGTTAATAGGAGTTGCTACTCTTTTTGTCTTTTTCTTTATAAAAGCGCCTGGTCGTTTTAAGCGTCCAGGCGATATCAAAATCCAATCACCCGAAACCAAATCTTGCCTTAATTCAGATTTTTTACTCATAAATTATATTTATTTCTTAAAAACCAATAACGCACTCTAAATAAATCTCGGAGGGTCGCTACATAACTACTGAGCTTAACCGAAGAACGCAAGTCATTAACCCAAACAATTGGAATCTCTTTTATCTTATAACCCAATCTTTTGCCCAACGCGAGCGCCTCAAAATCAAAACCCCACCTGTCGATCTTCGCAGATTTAAAAATTTTAGTGGCTGCTTCTTCAGAGAAACACTTAAAGCCGCATTGTGTATCCCAAATACCGCGCAGAAACTCAAAGAGCATTATCTGAATGATTAGATTGCTCAAGTTGCCTAGCATTATTTTATAGAATGGTTGAGGAGGAATAAGTCTTGATCCTTTCACATCGCGCGAACCTATAACAATGTCATATCCTTCCTTAAAAAGAGGAATCATTTTATTAAACTCTTGAACCGATGTTGAATTGTCGGCGTCCATAAAAAGACGCAGATTGCCCTTAGCTTCTAACATCCCCTGCCTCACCACAAACCCCTTACCGTGGTTTTCTTTGTTGTCTATGAGACGAAGATTTTTAACCAAATGGCCAAATCTTTCTACAATCCCAGCAGTAGAATCTTTTGAGCCATCATTCACAACTATTATTTCATATGAATACTCCGCCTGCGACAAATGCTTATCTATATCGATAAGTGTGAGTGGTAATCTTTTTGATTCGTTATAAGCGGGTATTATTACCGATAGATAGGGCTTCATTGGCTTATTGTTTCGCTTTAAAAACTATTAATTTGTAGCTCAAAAAATTTAATATAAATGATACAAGAACTGCGATTACCGCCCCAACATTCGCCCATAATTTAGGTTCGATACCAGAAGGCGCCCCAATTACACTTACTATAAATGACGCTACGCTTACATTGACTAAAGCTCCCAACAAGGTGAATCCGCCAAACCTTAAATATTCTGCAAAACTTGTGGGCAGAGAGCTTTGAAAGGTCCAGAATTTGTTCCAAAAATAACTATTAGTAGTAGCTGCCAAAAATGAAACCGCCTTGAACGAACTAAAATAAATCCCCTGCGAAATATCAGTCAACAAAATTAATAGATTTAACACTCCCAAATCAAGAAGCGTATTCAGGGTCCCCGTCGCAGCGAACTTTCCAAACTGATCAAGTATTGGCCAAAACCTGCTAAGTCTTTTTAATATAAAAAGCGCAATTGGAGCGAGCAGTGTAAAACCCAAGACAGAACCGAATATAAAGACCGGAGTAATTGTGAAGCCTATATTTTTAACCGGCAGCAGAAACAGGCATCCGACCAAAAAACCGATTAATGTGACTAAATAAAAATCTTTTTTCATTTTTATGAACGGAGACGCTTATAAATATCTTCCTCTATTGATACTCTATCTTTGCCGTATTTATTTCTAGACAAATCTTTTAATTCTTCTACAAGAGCGGGGTTGCCTCGTTCAACTCTCAACGTCTTGATATTAAAAGGTGGGGACGTTTGACCGTTTATTAGAAGTTTAACATAGACATTAAAATTATCTATGTTCATTAAATCTTGTTCAACGAAAACGGGCTTGAACTGCTTACCCAAAAATTCTGCGTCTTGCGCGCCCACCCTGAAAGAGATCAAAGAACCCACATTCCCAAAAACAGCATCTCTTATTTTTTCGGTAAGTTGGGCTATGAATTGATGCGCTATCGTAAGATTAAGTTTATATTTTCTTGCCTCCGATAAAATTACAGCGATAGAATCTGTTGTAAAATTTTGAAATTCATCTATATACAAATTAAAATCTCTTCTTTTCTCTTGAGGCACATCTACCCTACCCAAAGCGGCCATTAATATTTTCCCAACAAGAACCATACCAAGAAGATTGGCGTTGATATCTCCAATTTTTCCCTTAGAGAGGTTTACTATCAAAATTTTCCCCTCATCCATTAATTTCCGAAAATTGAAAGACGATTTTTCCTGACCAATGATCACTCGCATATAATCATTTGCGGTAAAGTTATTAAATTTGGAAGTAATATAAGGCGTCATATTCGAAAGCGCCGCTTCCCCACCCGCTTTTGCCGCTTCCTTCTCCCAGAAATCTTGAACGGTCGGATTTTTAATTCTCTCCAATTTCCTTTTTCTGTACTCAACGTCTGTAAATACCCTCGCTACCTCTACAAGCGTTGCGGGTTCGTTTTGAGCGTCTTCCATTAATAGAAGAAGCGCATTTCTCATATATTGCTCAAACATAGGCCCCATAGTTTCCTGAGAAAACAATTTATTAAAAATTCCCTGCATCTCGTTTACAATAAAAGTCTTCTCTTCTGGTTTGTTGTGGTCATATTCCAACATGTTTAATCCCAACGGTTTCGTTATGTCTCCTGGATCAAAGACAATTACATCGTCTATGCGATTTTTAGGAATTAGACTCAAAATATCTTCAGTAAAATCTCCATGTGGATCAAGCACAGCCACCCCCTTTCCATTCCTTATGTCGTTAACGGCCATATTGGTTAAAAGATTAGATTTACCAGTACCTGTTTGACCGACTATATAAACGTGTCTGCCCCTATCAACATCTGTAATTCGTACCTGGTTTATTTGACCACGATAATGACTTTCCCCTATTAAAATGCCTTCTTTTGGTAAGTTAGATGGAGGCGGCGCTTCTCTCGCCTTCAACTCTTTTATTTTCGGGATATCAGTAAAAGGTGTTGGTAAATGAAAGATACTTGCGACCTCTTCGCTTGTTAAAAACATGGCATCCGACTCATCAAACTCTCGAAACGAGAACTTGTGAACCAAATTTTTTATATTTTTTGGTCTCGTTATTTTGAAACTATTCCTGTCAGGAGAGGAGAATTGGGAAAAACCCGCCGCAACACTCTCTAAGATAGCCGATGCTTCGTAATCAGAGGGAGCAGACGACAAAATCCGGACATTGACTTCGAAGAGGGGCTTTGAAGATTTTGATTCCAGCGCCTTAATCGCCGACTCATCAAGGATCTTTTCCTTGATTTCCTTTTTCGGAGAAAGCGCCTCTCTCACATCAGAAAAAGATGGGATAGGGCTGGGGCCTCGCTTAATCATGTCAGAAATTTTATTACCCTTCCTTAATGACTGTAGAACCGACTTAATCTCCTTCCGATAAGAACCCACGGCTGGTCGGATTATAAGTTGTAAAGCACTACCTTCTCCAACTTCTTTGATTTTGTTAAACCCGCCTAAGATGGGCGAGAAAGTGTCGGCCGAGAGGTCAACGTAGCTTCTAATTGGTAAAACGAAACGATCTTTCTCGGTTATAACAGCGCCTTGGGAAACGCCGGCATAATTGAAAATATTATAATCTTCTGAAGGGGTAATCTCGGCGTCATTCCACAAAGATTGAATCTGTCTAACAAAAACATCGGCTAGAGAGCTTGGGACAGCGGCATAAAAATGTATTTCTTCACCCAAGTGAGGAACGGCTACTTCAAAAACAAACGGTTTTTTAAATGAGGAAAGCGCACCCAACAGCTGTTCGGTACGATTTATTTCTTGTTTTAATTCTTTTCCTTCTTTTGTAGTCCTTGGTAACCGTATTAGAAAAAGTTTAAGTTGTAGAGATTCTGATGTCTTTTTGTTGCGTAATCTTTTCCAAAAAAAATAAGATAGCCATGCAAGAACCGCGAATATGGTTATGGCGACAAAGACAATCATTTTCTTAAATCATTCCCCTTTTCTTCAGTTCGGGTAACAACTTATCTATTAACGCGTCATGGAAAGAATCCTCAATAAAGGGGGGGTATTTCTTTGCTTCGCTTAATGCTTTAGCGAGCCCCTTATGGAATACCAAATCAACGAGACGCTCTATCTCAAATTTAATTTGCGGCTCTGTTGGATTTAGGGTGAGATAGCCAGGTAATACGCTTTCTTCCTCTGTTTTCTCCTCAATCGGTTGTATCGGCGTCTGTTGAGAAAGAGTTTTTAAAGATTGCTTAATGAGCTCTCTACTCTCCAATCCTTGATGCTCTTTTTTCTCAATCTTGATCTTCTGACCAAGACGCTCCAAGCTATGCTCAAGATTTTCATGAAAATTAATAACCTTTACCATGTGATGTTATAATTATAAAGCAAAATGAACGGAAAGTGGAAAACTATTTTTCTCCTCGTCGCCATCACTCTACTCACTATATTCCTGAGGTTTTATTCAATTAAAAGCACCCCACCCGGCCTTTATCCTGACGAAGCAATGAATGGGAATAACGCAATCGAGGCCCTTAGAGCGGGGCAATTCAAGATATTTTACCCAGAGAACAATGGCCGAGAAGGTTTGTTTATAAACATCCAAGCGATGTTTTTAAAACTTTTTGGAGCGCCAAATATAAATCCCGAACCTTGGATGTTAAGAATACCAAGCGCTATTTTCGGAACGCTCACTGTTTTGGGTCTATATTTTTTAGGAAGACAACTTTTTAATAACCGCGCCATTGCTCTTCTTGCCTCATTCCTACTCGCAACATCGTTCTGGCATATTAATTTTTCACGCATCGGTTTCAGGGCTATAATGGCGCCGTTTTTCCTAACTTGGGCGATTTATTTTATATTATTATCTTTTCGAAAAATAAATAAATTGACACCAATGCCTTACTCTTCGTTCCTGCCGATTATTGGTGGCGTAGTCTACGGCTTGGGTTTCTATTCTTATATTGCATATCGCGCTACTCCACTCATAATTGCGCTAATTTTAATATTGTTTTTACGAGAACACGGTCTCCACAAAACTCTTAAAATTGGCGCTTTGTTTACAATAGCCGCAATTATTGTTGCAGTGCCCTTGGGCATGTTCTTTCTTGAAAACCCCGGAGATTTCTTAGGAAGGACAAGTCAAATTTCCATATTCAACTCGCCGACACCAATAAGAGATTTAGCTATTAATATATTGAAAACCGGCGGGATGTTTAATATTCTCGGGGATTATAACTGGCGCCATAACATTTCCGGTAGTCCACAACTTTTTTGGCCTGTGGGAATTTTGTTTTTATTTGGGATTTTGACCGGGATTAAAAATATATATAAAAACCACGAAGACAAAATAGTTTCTATAATATTATTCTCTTGGCTTATAGTTACGGCTCTTCCGGTTGTTGTTTCTAACGAGGGACTGCCTCATGCGCTCCGCGCAATAATAATGATTCCCCCAGTTTTTGTTTTATCTGCCTTAGGAGGGGTTAATTTATACAAATGGATTCGAACAAAAAAAATTCCGGGTAAATTGATTTCCGCTGGGTGTTGGTTATTATTCGTTTGTCTCGCTACTCAATCTTTCTATAGTTATTTTATTGTGTGGGCAAAAAATCTGAACACAAAAGGTGCCTTTGCGCAAAATTATGTTGATATGGGACATTTATTGAACCGCCTACCCGAGGATTCCAATAAGTATGTAATAGTCAAAGCCCAAGGAACCGATGTGCGCGGGATTCCGATGCCGACACAAACGATTATGTTTATTACGAACTCCTTCCTGCCGGAAGAGCGAAAGAAAAAAAATATATTTTATATCACGCCGGGAAAAGAAGGTGAGATACCCGAAAACTCTTCAACTTTTACCTTGGATTAATTGAGGTGGGTTCTACTATAAACCCAGTATTTTAATCGAGCCGTATGTAGAAGTGGCATCAATATTTGATGAGCTTGTGTATTTATTACTCGGTTGAGTAAGAACGCCGCTCTCCCCCGAACCACCAGACCAGTCTGATTGATTAAATGTGGAATTCTGCCACCGCGTAATATAATCCAATACTTTCAATTGGGAGAATAAAGCTCCTTGACCCGCCCACTCGGCATAAGCTGTTATCTTTTGAGTAGCAGGATCGTCGTTCCCAGAGGCAATGTCTCCACTTGAATCTCGAGTCACATTTTCAACATGAAAATATCGGGTGAATGGAATATTGTTGTAAAGAGTTAATATCTCCGCAGGGGTTAGCGCACGATTATATATTCGGGCATCATCAATGAATCCGCTCCAGCCTCTTGGGGAAGTTCCGTTCCCACCAATCCTATGATTAACGCTTGTGTGCGACTGGCCACCCGGATAATCTGTTCTGCTTTGTCTCAAGACCCCATCAACCCAAATTTGCATTTCGGTTGAACTCACAACCCCGACCGCATGATGCCATTCATTATCCACGAACGTTGTGCCCCCACTTACAGACGGTGTCCCTGATGCGATATTGTCTTTAAAAGTTATTCCGTCGCCGTAAGTTCCAAACTCAAATACAATATTCCCACTCCTTATCCAATAATTCCAATCTGATGCCGTCTGACTACCACCCTTAAACCAAACGGACATGGTCACGTTATTGCTATAAGTTAGAGACGACACATTAACATAGTCATCATCTCCATCAAAACTCAAACAAGCACTTGCCTTGCAGGTAGAGCTTGCCCGAAGCGGACCGTTTGTTAATATCCCACTATTATTGTTACCCGTGGAATCAAAAGTTGTGGTTGATACACTACTTGTCGCCTCATCAAACTTCCACTCCCCAATCAATCCATTTGATATTTCGTTTTGGAAAACACCCTCTCTGCCCCCCACCACTACAAAAAGCGATGTCCCTGAGGGGTAGACAAAATAAGACGAACTTGTTCCTTTCGTTAAACTGTAAACATCTTGCCAATTTGCGGAAGAAATTCCCCTCACCTTATCTATAATATCCTGGTTAAGTCCGGCTCCGGTTTGTAAATTCTGGTTAGAACTCGAAGAACGAAGTATGAAAGCAACCCCAAGACTTGCGGTGCCAATCAGTAATGAGCCAATAGCAAGACCTATCATAACTTCTATAAGTGATTGGCCAGATCTTGAATTGAAACGACAAAACTTAATCATGAATATAATTTTAACACTATTGTTTTAAATCATTATACTCGTCCAGAATTTCTTGAGCAGTGAGGGCCTTGTTATAAAGCTTAACTTCATCAACTCTTCCATTTAAAAAGCTACTAGTATTGGGGTCTCGGCCAATATATAAATTAATACTGCCCGTTATTGTGCCCAATGTTCCTCCAGTAATAGGGGTTGAGCTTAATACTCCGTTTAGATATGTACTCGCAGAAGAACCGTCGTAAACCCCAACAAGATAATTCCAACCCGTAGTCAGTGTTGTTGTGTCAGAGCCTCGATAATTTGATCCATCGCTAGCAATAATAAAACGTGCGGCGTTCCCGCTCGTTATGCGAATATGCCAACCTATCGAAGACGCATTCATTCGGGAAGCAATCCCTTTATTAGCCGAAGGTAAACTACTTATATAGAACCATGTCCCAACCGTGAACGGCTCGTTTTTGGAAAAGTTACCCACAGAAGTTCCCACATCAACCTGATCATCCGAACCATCAAAACCTAAACACGCCCCAGATTTACAATTCGAAGCAGATTGCCAAGACGAGCCATTGCCCAAAGTACCATTATTACCAAATCCCGAAGCGTCATAAGTAGTTGTAGCAGTCGCCTCATCCAGATGCCAATAACCCACAACACCAGTTCTCTCTCTAACAGTTACAGAGCCTTGTTTATTAGCGATGATATCGTTCACAAAGCCGTCTGGTCTCCCAGTATTTAAAGAAATTATCTGATTTTGCGAGAGTTTTCCGTTTATGGCTGAAAAGAACATGTCTAAAGTTGAGCTCCCTCCAGGATTTCCAAAAATTACATTCCTACCAAGATAATAAGTCCTAGAAACTGCACCCGCAGAATAACTAGTGCCGGTTGCGACCTCGTAACTCGGGGTCGTGCTCGTAGAACCAAAAAATCGGATTCCCCACGCCCTACCGGATTCCTGAGTTACTGCCTTTTTTTGAGTTGCCCTGATAACAGCAGAAACTTCATTTGTTGTATTTTCTAAATTCTTGACTGGTTTCAGTCCGCTAAAAGCCACGTAACCAGAAACAGAAACCGCAATCATGATTCCCATAGTGATTGCAATTTCTACAAGCGTGAACCCCCCTTGTTTCATTTTTTCCATTTTTTAGAATTTGGTTGTTAATTGGTAAATCGGGATTATGATCGCAAGCGCGATAAGTCCGATTACAAAACCGATAAAGAGTAGCAATGCCGGCTCCAGGAAAGCAACGAGAGTTTTTAGAGAGCTATCGATTTCGCTCGTATAAAAATCAGCGAGCGTTCCCAACACCTCCTCAATATGTCCCGCCTTTTCCGAAATGGACATTAAATTCGCAACCGTTCTGGGGAAATATGGCTCTTTCTTGAACGCCTCGCCGATAGTAAGGCCTTTAGAAAGACCTTCTTGTGATATTCTCAAAAGCGCTTCTTTTAATTCTAGCTGACCTACTGTTCCGGCAGTGATTTCAATCGCATCGGTTATGGGCGTTCCAGCTTTGATTAACGAGGAAAGGGTCGCTGCAAATCTCTGAAGAGCTATTTTTTTGACGACATCTTTTATAACAGGGATTTCGCCCACCAATCCGGCAACCAATCTTTTGAATGTAAACGAGGCGCGATACGCATAGAAAGCGATGGCTATCCCCACGACCCCCGCCAGTAAGATAAGCATTCCAAACTTCCCGAAAAAGAGTCCTATAGAAAAAACTACCTTAGAAAAAAGTGGTGGATCAAAACCGGACTCTAAAAATACTCCGGCAATCTTAGGGAGAGCAAATGACACTAAGAAAATTAAAATCAAAATAGAAGTTGATAGAAGAAGTGTCGGATACACAAGTGCGCTCCTTATCTGATCTTTCAACATTTTTTCCTTCGTTAAGGATATTGTTAAATTGTCGAAAACTTGCTCCAAGTCGCCGGAAGATTCTCCGGCCTTAACTAGGTTGATATAGACCTGACTGAATATCTTCGGATATTTGGCGAAAGTAGAATGAAATGGCGCTCCTTTTTCAATATTGGAGCGTATCTCTATAAGAAGTGCTCGAAGTGATGGTTTTTGGAAATCTTCAATTAATATATTTATGGCTTGAAGAAGGCTCGTGCCAATCTTAAGCATTAGCGATAGATATTTTGAAAGAAAAATTTGATCGGTTATATTTATGCGTCCACTAAAAACAAGCGACTTGGTCTTGGTGCCCGCAACCGGTTTGATACTAACTGGTTTTAATCCCTTCGATATTAGAAAATTTAAAACTTCGGTAACATCATTAGCCTCCGTCTCAGACTCAACCACCCTGCCGTCTTGTTGTGATGCTATATATTTAAAAACCATAATATCTCATTCTCTAATTACTCTAAAAAGCTCATCTATTGTCGTCATGCCACGCTCAACCTTTCTTAAACCGTCTTCAAGCATTGATACCATCCCCTCTTCTTTCGCAGCTTTATTAAATTTATCTAAACTGAATTGAGGATCAATTATCAATTTGCGCATCTTTTCTGTTATCTCTATGGTTTCAAATATACCAACCCTACCTAGATAACCAGTACCGTTGTCGATAGCACAGCCCCGCCCCCTATAAAATGTTTTGGGTATTTTTATTTTATCGGAATCAACCCCAGATTCTATGAGATATTTCTTTATCGAAGCAACAATTGCTGGCTCTGGAACGTATGATTCGATGCACTCAGTATGCACCTTCCTCGCTAACCTTTGAGAGGAAACCGAGTTTAAGACTGCGGCAACTAAGAATGGTGGAACTCCCATGTCCATCAAACGAGGTATGGCAGTTGCAGCGTCATTTGTGTGCAAACTTGAAAGCATTAAGTGTCCGGTCAAGGCCGCTTGGACCGCAATGTTCGCTGTCTCTCCGTCCCGGATTTCACCGACCATAATAATATTTGGATCTTGTCTTAAGATGGAGCGGAGACCGCCGGCAAAAGTTATTCCGGCGGCTGTGTTTACCTGGACTTGATTTATATACCGCATATCATATTCGATTGGATCTTCAATTGTTATTATATTTACCTCCGGTTTATTCAATATGTTAATTATCGAGTAAAGAGTTGTGGTCTTTCCGGCGCCGGTCGGTCCACACGCAAGAACCATACCATAGCTTTTTCCGATGGCCGATTTGACAACACGTATCGTTTCTTCAGCCATTCCGAGTTCTTCTAAAGAAAGTGGTTTCTGTGCGGCAGGCA
>JBBTYZ010000031.1:0-9990 GCA_038061595.1 Patescibacteria group bacterium
CTGTTCCTCCGTAGGTCGGGGTTATCGTGCTTCCATTCCAAGCTCCCTGAACAACCGTTCCTAAGGATGATTGACCTGTTGTTGTGGCGTTCAAGAAGAAGGCATTTGTTGAAGAAGCGGTTCCTTGAACTGAAAAATTTCCGGTTGTCGTTGCTACTGTGAAAAATGCATTCGTGGAACTTACAATATTAGCAGTAAGCAATGCATTTATTGTCGTAGTTGAAAGAGTTGTAACGCCTTGGATATTCCAACTAAGTGCGGCGCTGCTTGATGCGTTAGTCTGACTTATTGTAAATATCGGAGTAGATGAAGCTTGAATTTGAAAAACCCCAGTTGAAGTCGCCGAGATATTCACAACAAAACTTGAGCTAGTTGCTGCTGGCGCAAGCGTAAATAAAATATTTCGATTGCTAGTCGTCTGAATTATATTTCCTAAATTATAAGCGCCCTGCAAATCAGTTGATCCCCCACTTCCTCCGCCCAAAGAAACCCATTGCGGGGTTGAAGTCGCTGCGTCCCAAACAAAAAGACCGCCATTTGCGGTGTTGTAGTAAATAGAGCCTCCGCCGATTGAAGTTGGCGCCGCCGAAAATCCACCGATTTGTACCTGACCTTCCGTACTTAAGTTAGCGACTCCGGTGGAGTTGTCGTTCACAACATTAAAGGTGTAATCCGAGGTTGAAGACGCCCTTAACTTTCCTGACACGGTGTCTGCATTTATCGCAAATCCTGATGCCGCGATTCTTTGGCGTGGCGATAGAGTTTCAAAACCAGATCCGTTAGATGAAACTTCAACCTGAAGATACACGTCGGAGTTTGTGAAAAAATCATAATTCAGAGTATCGGGATAGCCATTTGCGGTATCTCCGATGTTCACATTGAAGACGCCGCTTACAACCGATGACGTTGTAATACTGGATGAACTCGCAGGCCACAACTGATTCCCTGAAATAGGGCTCGAAGTCGGGCTATCCCAAATGGAAAATTTGAAAAAAAAGTTGGTTCCGCCCGAACCACCAAGCAAATCCCCGTCTGCATCGGCAAGTCGGCCTTGATAACTTATTATTCTTGGAATTCCGGTAGCTGATTCAACTTTAGGCAAATAAAACCCACCAAAAGCAAGGAAAATGCTGATTACGCCTACAATAAAAATGCTGATTTTTGGTCGCATCTATTCATATTTATAATAGCATTTATAAGGCTCAAAATGGAGTTCAGATCCGTGTGGATAAGTGAGGAAAGGTCAAAAAAAGTGCCCGCGATTTATGCGGGCTTATTTTATAAGATAGGTGGCGATGATTATTCCGTTGATTAGTAAAAAAAGTATCAAAACCAATGTAATCGCGAGCAAGGGGCGTCTGGGAACTAAAAATGACATAAAAAACAGCACTAAAGACCAATAAATAAGTTTGTAAATGTCCCAACCTTCGGGCGAAACCTCAATAAACATTCTAAGTACGGGATTTGACTCCTCGAGCCCCCCCATAGACAGAGCTATCTTAGTGGTCCACCAATCCAAGAAATTGACGATGAGCAGCAAAAGAAGGATGGTTTTTTTATCTAACCGAGGATGTATTTTTTGTTCAGGAACGAGCTTGTTCATAAGCCGGTTAAGGGCTACGGCCAAAACGACGGCGATCAACACATAAAGCATCCTTGCCCTCCACGCCATTAATTAAGTTTTCAATAATTTGCTTCTCTATTCATACTAAACCCGTTTTATTTGTTTGGTCAACAAAAAACTGTTCCGATATACATCGGAACAGTTAAAACGATTCATGGCGCCAGTTTATCCATCTGTTCTTTTCGATTTTTTTTATAATACTCGGGGTCCACTTACCGAAAGAAGAATTAGCAATCGCATACATAAATGACTCTGTATTTTTAGAATGTTCAAGCCCGAACAAGTGACCCATTTCGTGTTTTAGGATGGCGGGTAAAAGGGGTTTCCCAGACATATTAATCATGCCTATGTTTTGTTGAAAATGATAAATAACAATAAGTCCGCGATTTTGATAAGCTTCTCCAAAATATTCCACCGAGGTAGTTATGGTCTTGCGAAACAATCTCTTGCGAACCCTTACCCTCATTGATTCCTGATTCGTAAACAAAATAACAATATTAGTGCTCAAAGCACAATAAGGTCTTCCGTTTGAAATTCGCGCAGATACCAAATCCGGATTTATTATGCCGCTATATGACGAACGATCCAAGACCTCAAAAGAGATTCCGACATTGTACTTATATTCTTCGAAAACTTCCGAGATGGCAGAGTTAACCGCGCTATCCGAGATAACACCCGCGGTATCTTTGAGAACACAAACGCCTATGGTTCTTTTTGTTTCCGGTAATGTCGATGATGTTTTGGTATGAAAACACGATTGCGTAATAAACAAAATACAAATCAAGGCAACATATTTAGCAATCAAGAGGCCCCCGATGTTTCTAACCTAAACTCAAAAAGCTTCTTAAATTATAACAACGATTAAAAACCCGGGAAAGGAATCCTCTACGAAGCGTAAACGAAATGGAATCCCCAAAAGAGAAGGATGAATCCAACTATTAAAAATATCCAAAACTCAAACTTTCCAGACATATTATTTTATTGATTAACTGTACTATATATTTAGAAATAAGTCAAGCCCTACCTCGTGGCCGTATAATATACAAAACCCAACGCAACAATAATACTCGTAAAAATTACTCCAGCAACAAAACCCGAAAGCGAGGAGGCGAGCAACTTCCCTATTCTATATCGGTATTGCCTCTCTTCTTCGGAGACGAAATCTCTAAATTGATTTAACCACCCATTCATAACTTATCGTTGATTATAACATTATTCCCCGAATCTTCTCTCTCTTTTATTAAAATCAGAAATTGCTTTTTCGAATTCCTGCTTATCGAAATCAGGCCAAAATTTCGGAGTGAAGTAGAATTGGCTTTCTGCTGTATGCCACATCATAAAACCGGCGGACCAATGCGGCTCACCACCAGTGCGAATCACAAGGTCAATTGGTGGCAAACCCCCAGTTAAGAGTGGTTTTAAAAGGTTTTTTTCATTAACTTCCTTTGAATTATTCAATCCTTTAATAGCTTCAAGCATCTCTCTCTTTCCGTCGTATCCAAAAAGAAGAGTGAGCCTCTTACCCTCAAAATCCTTGGTCCTTTCCTCTGTTTGATTTATTAGAGCAGTTAGTTTTTCGTTTTTTAAATAGTCTTTCCAAAACCCAATAACCTCGAAATGGATTTTCTTATCAAAAAACTTTTCGGTATTGAAATTTTCCTCCAATTGTCGGATAAATAGATCGGTCAAAAAACTTATCTCTCTAGACGTGCGTTTCGTGAGATTGCTTATCGAGGCCAGCCAAATAGTCAGATACGAAGTTCCTTCACCAAATGCAAATTCTATTAACTCGTTAATGCGTTCTGCTCCACGCTCGTGGCCTTTCAAAGAAAGTATTTTGTTTTTTTCCGCCCATCGCCTGTTACCGTCAGGAATTACAGCGATGTGGTTTATCGGTCTAGTGCCCATAAAAACCAATTATACCTATTACCCATCCGAAAACAAATCAGAGCGGCCTAGGCCGCTCTGATTATCTAAAAACGGTTCGCCTACCGCCAAATCGCAAGAAGCGCACCCATTAAAACAAACTCGACCAAATGAAATCCGATATTCATAAGAAAAAGGCCGATGGGCCTACGCTCGAAAAGCACGCTACTCGAAGAAGTCGTGACAACAAATCCAAGCCAAGCCCAAAAACCAACGAGCGCTCCGTCAAAAAAATTATCTACATTGGCATAACCAACAAAGACCGCAAGGATGCACGCGAGCACAAGACCGCCTAATATAGTTCCGGCCATAGCTCCTTTCGCGTTCTTTTTAAAATCTTCGGAATTTAGATTCGTAAGCGCCATCCATTTTTTACCAAACGCCTTTTGCGAATACCAAACCGAGCCGATAACAAAACTCAAGATTGCGGCAACAATAACCGCTAGAAAATTAATGTCCATTATATTCTTAACTTAACAACAAGCGCACTTTTTCTCCATAAGCTTCATGCCCCCAACAACAATAACCATTATTGGCCAGACAACACCCACGAAACCCATGCCAATATATTCAAGGTTACCACCAAGAAAAAGTAGGCCGAAAAGTATAACTAGAATAGGCGTAACCTTGTGGTGAGAACAGCGACATGTCTCGCCGCCCTTCATCCCCTTATCCATCATTCCTTCCATCATATTTTTTAATTTTTAAGATTCTGACCGACCTTTGAAATCTCTATATCCTGATTATAACACGATAGAATTGAATCCGTGGCTCCATTTGCAAAAATAACGACCCCTTCTATATACTAAGTAAAGCTTTTTGACTCTTTAACACTCTGTGGAGGCATTCCACTTGAAAAAGCGCAATCTCAGTAAGGTTAGTGCCCAAAGAAGGTTTATTTATTCCAACAACGCTAGGTTTGAGCCCGTTCAAAGAGAACAAGTATACGATTCTAAGCATATCTTTCCTCAATTGGAGCCGATTCTGGACTACCTGAAAAACTTCAGGGAATACCAGCGAAAGGGCATTTCTACCGACGGCGGAGCCATCTTCTGGGGCCCTTCTGGAATTGGAAAAACTTCTTTCGCCAGGTATGTGGCGACAGTAAGCAGGGCCCGATTTGTTAATGTCCGAGAATTCCCTGTTGAAATGAAAAGCGGCATGCAACTCTGGCAAACTTCCGACATACAACGTCTTTTCCGGTTTAGTTCCGATTGGGTAAAGAAAAACAATAAACCTATTGTGCTATTCATAGACCAGTTTGACGATTGGTTGAAAATCAACGACCGAATTTCGAGCGAGTTTGAAATTGAACTCGACGGATTCTCGGGCAAATGCAACGGCGTATTCCTTATAACAACTTCGCAGAAAAAACCCTCCCTGTCCGGTGATGATGAATTTGGGGGGTCTCTATTCCGCAGAGGCAGGATAGGCATACACATTGGCTTTGTGAAACCTGATCGCAAACAACAGACTGAATTATTGCAGGGTTTCCTGAGCGAACACACGACAGAAAAAGTCATTGACCATAAAAACATTATTTACTTATTGAGTGGAACAACTCCTGCCGAACTTAAATATATGGTTTCAGAAGCACGTCTTACTGCAGAAAGGGAAAACGAAGGAGTAATCGCCCAGAATCACTTGGTCCGCGCTTTCCTATCCAGCGTCTTAGATCCGCCAAGCGGCCACGAGGCTTCAGAGGAAGACAAGGAAGAAACGAGAATTCATGAATTAGGACATTACATCGTTGCAAGGGCTTGGGGTATACCAGCAAGACTGGTGTGCGTGATTAATGGCATAAGTAGTTTTGGCCAAGTTCGCATAAATGATAGTTTCCGCACCACGAACGACAAGAACATGCTAAACGACATCGCATTAACTTGGGGGAGCATAGAGGCCGAAAGAATGTTCGGTTTCCTCCCAAATGACGGTAGGGGTAGCGATGTGGAACAAATCAATACGACGGCCGGTGATTTTTTAAGACTGGGCGAAAGGAGTGGCAAGCTTAAAAGATATAGTTTGCTATTGCCTCTTCGAGATGATCGAGACCAAATAACCATAAGTGAGGAAATGAGCTCGGCTTATGAAAAAGAACTTGCAAAAGTTATGTCTCGTGGACAGAAACAAGCTCGAAAGACGCTAAAGTTTTTCGGAAAAAAATTAATAAAGAGGGTGTCTGATGTTCTTGCGAAAAACCCAACTGGAGTCATGCTCCAAAGCGAGCTTGACCCCTTGCTTGAACCGAAGCTTTCTCAGTTCCACAAGAAACACAAAGTGAAAGATCAAATAAACGACTAAAACCAAGAACCCCCGATGGCCATCGGGGGATTATTTTTTATATAAAAACAAAAAATAGCACTCGTAAGTGCTATCTGTCAATTCCGTCTTTCGACTTAACCTCATATCCGCCAATAACCAACCCAGCCGCTATTAGAACTAAATTCTTTACTACGAATTCACCATACAGAGTAAGTTTTAGAATGTTCCGTCCATCAAAGAATAACGATGGCGATAGAATAGAAGCGACAAGCGTCCCCAACATCTGTAGCCAAAGCAAAGCAAGTGTTGCGCGCAGGAAAATCTTAAATATGAGACCGAGACCGATTAATATTTCCCAGACACCCAAAAAAATCATAAAACCGTTCGGAAAGAAAGAGTACGTAGCATTAATCAAATCAGCAACAGGACTGAGGCCAAATATTTTAAGAGTGCCAAACCACAAAAAGACGAGTCCGAGCGCTACGCGCAAGGCAGGAATCGCCCATCTGTGCATCTCGTATATGAATATCCTATCTATTTTTTGAAACCAATTCGGCATCATATTTCAGAATAAGGGTCTTTAAGTATTTCCGCTTTTATTTCCGCCTGGAGGGCAATCTGGTGGGCCTTCCAAAAGATAATTCCTTTTTTCATTGCTCCGCATTCCGTCATCTCGTGCAAGATAGTGCTGTCACGATACCCTAGAGACATTTTCCTATTCTTTTTCACTTTACGGCAACTGCAATCTTTAGGATGATGTGTCGCCACCCAAATCTCATCAATGGGTATAAATTCATGAACAAGCCCACTTCCCCCATGTCCGAATATTACACTTAGGTTGGCTCTCACCCATTCGCCGTTTACAGAAAAAACCTTAAAGCTTTTCTCTTTTTTAATAAGTTTTTTCCACTTACCCGACGGGGAAAACAATTTGTCTTTTTTTGTCGCTATTTTTTGTATTTTGGCCTCTAACTTCTGCCAAAACTTATCCCGTGTATCTTTTTTGAACTTCATGGCTATTTTTAAATATTAACACAAAATAAAACCGCCGGATAACCAGGCGGTAAATATTTTTAGATAGCGTGAACGTTCCCGTGGTGCTCGGACCTCATAATAAAACAGGAGTCAGCTGCAACTATTTTGCCATTCAGAAACAAAACACGAACCCTGCTTTCCAATCCCTCCATGACTTCACAAACTAACTTCCTGTCCTCACTTGTATAGATGGCGTAGCCCACTGAATGTCTGGGCGGAATAATATAGCTCACATCTTCGGGATTGCCCAAAATCCCCGGCGACTCAAGAGCTATAAGCTCCCATAAATAACTGGTGGTTTTCCTCAGTTGTATATTGCGGTTTCCACCAAGACTATTCGAAAGTTTATGCAAGGTCCTCATGGCCTCCGCAGAACTTCCAAACCTTCTTTTGGCAGTAAGAGCGCTGGGATTCCAGGTTGAATCAAAATATGCCGAATCACCTAAAGCATCGGAACTTACCATAAAACTATTCCGAGTGAGAACTTTGAAAAAGATGAAAGCCGCCAAAATCAGAACAGGGATAGCAACGACAAACTCGTTCATGCCAATCTCCTTTAATTGGGTTGATTAAAAACAAATCAGTGAAAAAACTGAAGAATCACAAGGAAAAACAGCCCCACAAAAACCGCATTCGGCTTCTTGAGCTTTGACATTAATACTCCAATAACCGCCGCACCAAAGACTGTGCCACCAATCGCGAATCAGTTGCTTCAGAGTTAGTTTCATTTTCGCCTCTCATTATGCGATATATCAAATTATGCTTTTATTAGATTACATCTTTAAGGCTGTAAATCAATTAGGGGCTTATTCTTATATCTTGACAAATGCTATTTTGTATGCTATAGTTCAGAAAGTACACTAAACAATCAGCGAGGTTAAGATGGACTCTCAGGACTCCAGGAACGGATACGGACCGCTCGTGCTGCGTCTCATCATCGCGGTAATGCTCGTCTCGGTGGTGTTCATGGTCTTCACATCGCCGGGATTCACCAAGGCGACCGTCGCGACGCAAAGCGACACGATGCCGACGAAGCAGTTGGTGGGTCCGGTGGAATTCCGCACGCTTGACGCGGTGGCCCTCATAGCCTACGTCAACCTCTCAAGCGGGAACACTCACGACCATCGCAAGGAAGATGCTCAATCAGCAAGGGTCACCGTGATGGAAGTCGCGTCCAAGTATCTCTACGCCGACATCCGCGACGGAAAACAGAAGTTCGAGAACGAGATACTTAACCGTCTCGGCGACCGACTCTGGAGAACGGGCAGCAGGGTGGACTCGATTTGGGTCCTCAAAGTGGTCACCGCCACTCGCTGAAGACGAAGAACAAAGCGCCGCAGACAAAATGTTTGCGGCGCGTAGTATTTTATACGGCACCCACAAGAGGGTGTTTTTTTATTGACTTCTGTAGCGGGAGTGATAAATTATCCCCCAGTACTTCACAAAGGAGAGACAGTGGAAAACAAAAGCAAAGAGCTTATCCTATGGGAAGCTCTATGTGTGGTTTTCTGGCTACTTTTAGACGGATTCTGGCTTTTGGAGTGGAAGTTTCTAACTTACTCCGCCGCCTTCGGAGCGGTTTTCTCGGCAACGGTTATGTTCGTCTATCTTGAAAAAAAATTAATAACATACCTTGTCGCATGCGCAGAATCGCTCTGGATCCTAATGGGTATATTCTGGGCAACTGCGGGTTTTTATAAACTCGCTTGGGCCAACTCCATCGCCATCTGTTGTTTTGTCCTTTCAATCGTACTATTGCTTACGGCTTACGCCAAAAGCGATGCGAAAGATGTCGCACAAGGCATAGTAATGAGACGATTGAGAGCTCTACGTTCTGCTCTATATCAAAAAAAATAACCGCCCAATATGGCGGTTTTTGTTCGATTGATTAACAAACAATTCTTTTGCATCTTTCATCCCACTCGTCTTCTGCAACTCCCCAACTCAATCTGAAAGGCAAATGTTTTTCACTAAATTCTATAATAAGATCTATCACTTCCACGCTTGAAACAAAACCAATCCCGCCGTCGCTGTTTATCCTCTTAAATCCTCGGAGCTCTTTGAGTGCGAGAGGACCAGAAACGATATGCTCGGGAAATTTTTTATTTACCCGTTTCATAAAGTTATCCATCAATTTCCACATCTTGCGGTGTCCTATCTCAGGACCCAATATTTTTGAGCCCACAACATCAAAAAGCAAAAGAAATTTACCGTTCTTCTTAATGAATTTTCTACCAAATCTATACATTTCAACCCTCGTCATCCCCTTTCGAACTTTCTTTGCGCTCATAGATCGCGGGCGAGAAGTCTGTGAATGAATTCTCTAAAATTAATATTGCATTTCTCCCATACGGACAAATCCTCCCAATCTCTCCATCCCAGAGGTAATGAGGGCGGATCTTTGTACGCAACAGGCGTTATGTCCTCTGGCGGAAGATTTTTACCACCACCGCCAGATTTCGTTTGAGGTTCCACGCGAATCTCCTAATCCTAAATTAAGTTTCTTCAGCAACAATATAGTTAAAGGTCAGCCGAGTCAACGTTAATCTTGATAAGATTTACAATCACACAGAATACGATTAGTATGTAGGCAGTTGCTTAGATAATATCAGATTGGAGCGTAAGTGGACCACCACATCGTTATTGAAAAAGACCAGCAGGTCCTGCATTGCAGCAAATGTAGAGTGCCATTGCAGATGACGGAGTATCGAGGTCTATACTGTCCCAAATGCGAATCGCACGACCTCAAACATCCCCCAGAATCAATTCTCTGTTGTACGGAATGCGACAATCCGCTACGCGTGATAGATCACAAGAAAGGCTTCGGCTCTTATTGCATCTACTGCGATTTCCATCCTTCAACTCAAGATACTTATCTCATTAACGTGTCGGCTATAAAACGCCCGACGTAAACAAAAAACACCCGGCAACAGCCGGGCATTTTTTTGCTCTAAAAAGAGTCTCTTAAGACTTAAGTAAGGTGTTTTGAAACGAGTTTCGTCATTTCAAACATGTCCACCACCGCCTTTCCTCCGAAAACCTTCTTCAACGCCTCATCGGCGATAATGTTTCGCTTATGGGCAGGATCTTGGAGATTCTTCTCCTTGATGTATATCCAAAGCTTCTTAACGACCTCCGATCGG
>JBBTYZ010000032.1:0-1222 GCA_038061595.1 Patescibacteria group bacterium
ACTTCTGTTGCAAGACCAAGCAACTTCAAAACATAAATAACATACCAACCAATATCTATTTCCCACCAACGCAGACCTATGCGAGCCGATGTCCTAAAGGCGTGGTGATTACGATGCCACCCCTCCCCAAATCCAAAAATACCAAAAATAAAATTGTTCACGCTTTCGTCGTTAGAACGAAATGGCCTTGTTCCCCAGAAGTGACATATAGAATTTACACTCCAGGTTAAATGGTGCACAAAGAACATTCGCACAAAACCTCCCCAAAGGACGCCCATCTGGAATCCTTTGAACGTTGGAATGAAAACAAATTCAATAATGCCTGGAAGGATTAGAGAGAAGATCGCAACCGGCAAAAACCATTTATCAAGCGCGACAAGTCTTTTGTTCTTCAGAAGATCAGGAATGTAATGTTCGTAATCCGGTTTTTTCTCCGTGAAGAGCCATCCGAAATGCGCATGAACAAGCCCTCGGCACATCCCCAAGAAACCATTCCCCTCTAAATGTGGGGAATGCGGATCGCCAGGTCTGTCAGAAAAATGATGGTGCTTCCTGTGAGTCGCCACCCATTTCTTCCATTTGCCTTGCCAAGCCGCGAATGCAACAAGCACTCCGATTGTCTGAACCCAATCATTAAACTTAACCGCCTGATGCGTAAGTCCGCGATGAAAGAAAACAGTAATTGAAGTAATAATTGGTATAGCCAAGACTCCGCCAAGAACCATTCCAAAAATAGATTCGGGGCTGTGAAACAGAACAATCGCTATGAGAAGCGCTACGAAACCAGAAATAACAATAAATGCTGCGCCAAATTTTTCTCCAGCCGAAGGACCGCTTGGTCCGTGGTCGGAAACATGTGCGTTTTCCAAACAGCTCTCCTTTCAGAAAATAGTATCTCAAAAGATGCTAATTAAATTATAACACTTGTGCTCCAGGCACTGTCTTTTTGAGATAATTTTTGGGGTGCCCAACGGGAAATCGAACGTCACTCGCGTCCACTCGCTCCTTCAGAACCCACGGTTCTGAATAATCTCCTACACGGAGGGAACCCAGTTGCTTTCCCTCCGACCCACCCTTCGTTCAAATCCCATTGAACTCTGAGAAATAATAAACTCCGGCAAAAAATTGCCGGAGTTTATTATTCTTGGGTGCCCAACGGGATTCGAACCCGTGATAAGAGTTCCACAAACTCTTGTGTTGCCGCTACACTATGGGCACCATT
>JBBTYZ010000033.1:0-11698 GCA_038061595.1 Patescibacteria group bacterium
TAGCACATGAACATTTTGTCGGTCAACAAACGCGCGACATTTGATTATGAGATAACAGAGACATTCAACGCCGGAATAGAGCTCACTGGACACGAAGCCAAATCCATAAAAATGGGGCGAATAAATATAGCCGGCTCACATGCGATAGTAAGGAGCGGCGAAATATTTTTGGTTGGTGCAGAAACACCGCCATTTCAGCCAAAAAACGCGCCGGAAGACTATAACGCTGGGCGCACCAAAAAGTTGTTACTTAAAAAGGAAGAGATAAAATACATTTTCGGAAAACTCAAAGGCGGTTTGACGCTTGTGCCTCTGAAGATCTATACTAATCGCGGATTTGTGAAAGTAGAGTTGGGATTGGGGAAGGGACTGAAGAAACACGACAAGCGGGAGTTACTGAAGAAGAGAGAAACAGAAAGAGAAATCCGAGGGGATGTTGGGCTTTGACAAAATAAATTTCTATAAATTGCAGGCGGAGTTGGCTTACTCCTTAAACAGGCCGAAACTACAACTGCTAACACAACTGTTAGAGTCCCGAGCTTCGCGTTAGCTTAGCACGGCATCGGCGCCTGATGTCTAATAGGGATCAGCCGGTGTAATAAATTAGACTCGCTTGGGAAATTTCGCTCTTGAATCGTTCCAAGTTAAACCACCAAGAGCAACATTCTCCGATGTTCATCGGAGTAAGTCTGTAGATGATTTTTAGAAACTATTTTGGACGCGAGTTCGACTCTCGCCATCTCCACAAAAGCGAAGCTTTTGTGGATGCTGCAAACTTTCGGTCTGCAGCGCCACAAACAAAAAACCGCCGTTGGGCGTTTTTTTGATGTTTAATTAACCTTTCCGTCGGTCAGGCCAACCCTAAACTCTCCGCCCTCCTTCATCGGTTCAATTCTGATAAAAAGTTTTTTGCCCTTATCGAAACCCAATGATGTTTTCTGTTGGGCATCAAGAAGCCGCACCAAATTCTCCACTCCCTCGTCTTTCCGATCTAATAAAATGAAGTAGGTTGGTTTCTCTCCTAAGATCAAGTTAATCCGCCGAACCGTCTCCGTTAAAGACACAACGCCTTGAACCAAGAAATCATTCACTCCCAACCAGATGGCCTCTTCTTTGTCTTCTTCACGACCGCGGTGAGAAAAAATCACAATCGGAATATTGGTGAAACGGGAATCTGGCCTCATCTTTCTAACCAAATCAAAACCGCTCATCTTGGGCATCAAAATACCCGTAAAAACAATATTTGGTAAAAAACCTCCTTCAAGTAAGTTCCACGCCTCTTCACCATTCTTGGCTGGTACGACCTCAAATCCTTCTTCTTTGAATTTGTGAACATAGATATTACGAACAGAATCGTCATCATCAACGATGAGTATTTTTTTGGCTTCGGCCATTGTTATATTATAACGCACGCATAGATAAAAAAACTAAACAAAAAATCCGACACCATGTCGGATTTTGCGTTAATTATGAGCGGAGTCCGGTAGAACCAAATCCGCCAGCGCCTCTCTCAGTCGCAACGAGATCGGCGTGATTTGCTATCGCCTCAAACTCAGGAAAATAAGCGTATTGAAATAGAATTTGTGCGATGCGCATACCACGCCTCAAATCAAAAGGCGTCTTGTTTCTGTTATATACGAGAACCCCAGCCTCGCCTCGATAGTCCGAATCAACCGTTCCCGGCGCATTCGTCACGGTGATTCCCCATCGTGAAGCAAGCCCACTCCTTGGCGCTATCCAATAAAACATGTCGGGCGGCATCACGGTAGCAAAGCCGATGCCAACAAGTACTGATTCCTCTGGGTCCATCCGATAAACAAGCCCGTCGGACAAATTATGCACTTTCGGAGATATGTTCGGGTCTTCTGGTGGTGAAGCAAAATCGAAAAGGACCCTCCTAAACGCTTTGTTTTTTGGATCCATTTCAGAAGAAGAAACGACAGCCCTTATCGCTACATCATAGCCAGCCGCTCCGGTTGATTTCCTATCAGGCATGATTCCGCCAGGCAACAAATGAATTTGTACTTTGGGAGGATTCACTCGATATCTCCTATATTATTGACTCAATTATGCTAAATGTAATTTAATCTATTCTCTTATAATTTTCCAGCCCCAAGACGCTGACTAGTCTCTAGGTTAAAGGGTGGTATGAAACTTATCCCCAGCCCTGTTTGCACAAACCGGATAATAAAATTATTATTTAGTTAGTCGTTTGAAAGCATAATACTCACACAAAGGCGCAAGTCGCCTAACTACCTGGACACGCATGTGTTCAATCAAAAAAGCTCCCGATGGGAGCTCCTTTTTTTATATGTTTTTATTTATCGGTGGGGTCTTTGGAAATTAAATGAATAAGCTCCATCACAAGATATACGATTATCGGGTAACCGAGCATGGCAGAAACTGCCACCACATCAACTTCGCTCCCATTCCTTAGAAAGCGGTTCGTGAAAATACCGCCGAAGGGAACATTTATTATATCCGTTATTGTGTAGATGAAATCAACAACAACGGCTCTTGAGCTTGCGGTTAAGAATTTTAAAACAACTCGTATCGCGAGCAAAACCTCAAAAAGGCCGAGAAAAAACTTTACATACTGTATGAATGAATGCTTCGGAAAGCGCATAATCAAGATGTTAGACCAGAGCATTTCAAAAAGCAAGGGTTGATTTATACGCGTTTTGATATAAAATCTATCTATATATGATCCCCAAAACGCCCGAATCCGCATCAAATCCAGCAAGAGAAATCCCATTAGGGGACATGATATCGGAAGCAGCTAGTATAGAATCGCTTTATACGGTTCTTGAGACCCTGGGTACGATAAAAGGCTCTGAAGGCACGGAATATAATACCAAAGACATAATTGATACCATAAAGACTATACGCGAGATAATGCAAGCCCCCCACCTGAATCCGGACGTAGAGAAGTCCCCGTTCATAAGACGAATAACTCGCAGTTGGGGCTTGAGAGAAAAAGTCATTGAACTCCTAAGAAAGGAACAACAAGAACAAAAAGATTAATATTCGTCATAAAACAAACAACCAAATAACTGCTCGCGAGTTAAGAGTAATAGACGAAGCCGGAGAAAATCTCGGTGTTTTGAGCTTAGAGGATGCCCTCCGGATGGCCAAAGAAAAGGGGTTGGATTTAATTGAAATAGTTCCGACTGCCAAACCACCAGTTGCGAAGATAATAAGTTTTGACAAATTCCGTTATCAACAAGGGAAGGAAGAAAAGAAACAAAAACAAATACAGAAAGCTAAGGAGCTAAAAGGCGTGAGAATCTCTCCTCGCGCAGCCAAACATGATTTGGAAGTAAAAGTTAACAGGGTTGAGAAGTTCTTGGCAGAGGGACACAAGGTTGAAATAAATCTTTTTTTGCGCGGGCGAGAGAAAGGAAATAAGGCGTGGGGATTACAAAAATTGAACGAATTCATGCGAATGATAAAAATCCCTCATATAGTCACGATGGCGCCTCGCCCGGGCGGAAGAGGATTTGTTGCGCAGATAGCTAACAAATAGTTCGGCTTGCCAAATCTGGGACGAAAAGGTAGAATTCGTGGATATTATATTTCAATGAAACACAGTATTTCCCAGAGGATAAGAGTAACTAAAAATGGCAAGGTGATGAGGCGCGCAATGGGCCTGGGTCACTCACGCGCTTCGAAGACAAGCGGTCAGATGAAAAGGAAAGCCAAGTCTCGGGGACTAAACATACCAGCGATGACAATAAAGAAATATACATAAAACATGACAAGAGTTAAGCGTGGAGCAACGGCCCATAAAAAAAGGGAGAGTCTCTTAAAACTTACAAAAGGCTTCAAATGGGGTAGAAAATCCAAGAAACGAGCCGCGAGCGAAGCCCTGCTCCATTCTTTGAGCCGAAAGTTTAAGGGTAGAAAGGAGAAGAAGAGGGTCTACCGCACGCTTTGGAACGTAAGGATAAATGCCGGAGTAAGGGAGGATGGCATGAAATATAGCGTATTTATCAACGCCTTGAAAAAAAAGGGGGTTATGCTTGATAGAAAAATATTGGCGGATATCGCTAAAAACGAACCCGCAGTATTCAAAAAGATAGTTGAATTCGTCAAAAATTAGTTAGATCGCAACCAAATCTAGATATATTTATTTTAAAATCTACTATCTCAACGCCTTCTTTCTCAAGAAGGCGTTGTTTTTTAGCCGTTCCGCTGGCGTAACCACCCACAGAGCCGTCAGATCTTACGACTCTATGACAAGGCGTTTCTGGGGCGTAGGGGTTTTTATTCAAAGCATTACCAACCGCCCTCATCGCTCGAGGACTCCGTATAGCAGATGCGACCGAAGTATACGTAGCAACTTTACCGCGAGGTATTTTTCTTATCGTTTCGTACACTTTTTCGCTGAATGACTTCATAAGCTTTCTTTAAATTATTTTTAAGGTTGTCGTAAATAAGCATCCGAATCGCATCTTTGTAGAGGAACCAGCCATATCCTTGGTGCTCTTTTGAAATTTTAACATGATTGCCCTTTGCTTCCGCGAGAAAATAGATAACTGTTTTTAAAATCTTTTGGCGATTAACCGAAAAGGTAAAGTTGTCATAGACTTTGAAATTCTGATTGAACCTCAAATCATGTCCTCGAAGACCGGTCTCTTCACTAATCTCTCTCAAGGCCGTATCGTACGATCCCTCTCCCGCCTCAACCGTACCTTTAGCAAAATTCCAGTAACGACCGCCGTGATAAAGAATAAGAAATTTTGGTCCCTCTTTGGTTCTTGTATATATGATAGCGCCAGCCGAAAATACTTTTTGTAGGTTCACTAAGTTATTCTATCGTTTAATATTCAATTGTGCACGAAGTTGTTCTTCTATTTCTTTTGTATTTAGAGGCCTAAGCATCCTATCCAATTCCGGATCTTTTTCTTCTGGAATATTCAGGTGTCGATAAACTCGGGCTAGAAGATCTAAAACCTTAGTCACCTCTTCTTCTGCAATAAGATTAACCCGTAAATGAACCTCTTCTCTTAGGTCGTTTATTTGAGTTTGCCTATTTTGACTCATTAGCACGAAGATAGAGAGAAATATGGCTTCAAGAGAAACTATCATCGTAAGAAGTCCGAAGGGGTATGGGTCGAATGGCTTGATGTCTGGTATGTACCCGAGATTCGCAACCACCCAGAAAGAAAACCAAATTACATGGAATATCGCAAAAGCGATATTGCCAGAGAGTGCCGCTATCCAATCTGCCACTTTCTGCGCTGGGGTGCGCATGCTTTCCACCTCGCTCTCAAAACTTTTTATAACGCGCCGTCTCTTGTTTATCCGTTGTACGGTTGCTGATTCTGGAGTGACACCCCCACCTAAAACATTATTATCTTCGGATATGTTATTTTTCTTCTGATCTGCCATAAAAATACTTAACTCTTCAGAGATTTTAACATTTTATCCACGCTTTGAGTATTGATTATGTCTTTTTTTTCCGCCCAACCTCTTCGTGCTTGAGCTATTCCATACTCCAAATAAGGCAGGTGCGTTACGGAGTGTGCATCCGAATCAATAGACATTTTCACCCCAGACTCTACGCACTTTCTAATATATTCGTCTTTTAGGTCCGACCGGTCCGGAAATGCGTCTATTTCCAAAACAGTCTTCGTCCTCTTTGCAGATTTTATTATTTCATCCATATCCACATCATAGGCCTCTCTTTTGTTTATCATACGTCCGGTAGGGTGAAAGACGATGTCCACATTAGGATTTTCTATCGCTTTTTTTATTCTATGGGTTTGTTCATCACGCGAGAGATTGAAATAAGAGTGAACAGATGCCCCCACCACATCAAGTTTTGCTAAAACATCATCTCTTAAGTCCATTGAGCCATCTTTCAAAATATCGCATTCGCTACCTTTTAATATTTTTATTTTGCCTTTTAATTTTGCATTAACTTTGTCAATTTCCTTCCATTGCAGTTGGATTTTCTTCTCATCCAACCCACCCATCATAGCAAGACGTTTGGTATGATCCGTTATCACAATGTATTCGAGACCACGGGCCATAGCCGCTTTAGCCATCTCCTCAATAGAGTTTGCACCGTCCGTCCAGTTGGTTTGAATCTGCAAATCACCCCTCAAGTCTCCGTAACCGATAAGACTTGGTAGTTCCCTTTTTTTTGCCGCTTCAACCTCGCCAGTATTTTCTCTTATTTCGGGCTCAATATAGACAAGACCCAAGGCTAAATAAATGCTTTCTTCAGAATCCCCTGCAACCTGTTTGCCCCCCTTAAAAAGACCGTATTCATTGAGTTTATAACCTTTTTTAATAGCGAGCTCTCTTAAGGCGATATTGTGATTCTTAGATCCGGTGAAATAGTTCAAGGCCGCGCCGTATGATTCTTTAGGAACCACCCTTAAATCAACGTCCAGTCCGCTTTTAAGCTTTATGGCGGATTTGGTGTCGCCGTGAGCAAATACCCGCAGAACCTCCGGCATAGAAATGAAATAATCCATAACGAATTTCGAATTATCGGAAATCACAAGCATGTCTATGTCACCGATTGTTTCTTTGCGCCTGCGAACCGAACCTGCTACCACTAATTTTTCAACCCCCTTTAACCTATTGAGTTGCGACTCTATTTCACGCACCTGAGGCATTGCGTAACCCAAAATAATTCTTCCGCCCGATGTTTTAACAAACTCAATTCCTTTCAATATATTTTCTTCAGACTTTTTTCCAAAACCTTCTAATTTGCTTATTTTTCCGGCCTTAGCGGTACTTTCTAAATCTCCTAGGGTTTTTACTCCTAATTTTTTATACAATTTCAAAATCCCTTTAGGTCCTAAACCCTCGACACCAGAGAAAGATTCCAAATCCACCGGAATCTTTTTTTTTAACTCTTCGTAATATTTAAGACGCCCCGTCTTCAAGAATTCTTCTATTTTCTCAGCTATTGATGCGCCGACGCCTGGAATTTCTTGGAGCGCCTTTAAACCGTCTCGTTTATAAATTTCCGAGACGCTTTCTTCTAATCCGTCTATGATGTCAGCAACTTTCTCGTAAGCGCGGGGCTTGAAAGCGATTTCTTGCATCTCAAGATATACAGCGATTTCGTGTATTATTCTCGCGATATCTTGATTAGAAATTTTCGACATTCTTTTTTTACTGCCTATTTACCCGTCGCTCCGGCAAAACACGTTCCAAATCTCCTTTTTGTAGTAAGTGTTTTCTTAAACCAAGCAATAGAAACGAGGAAGCGACAGCCACACAACTCGCGCCGATATAAAGAGCGTCGAATCCAACTCGGTCAACAAGAATCCCGCCCAGAGCGGCTGCGCCCGCGTTCGCAAGTCCTACCGAGAAGACGCTCTCCAGGCTCCACTCGAAGCTAATACGCCATTTATCAACATGGCGTGTGAAAATAGCATACCAAGCAGGCACTACCCAAGCCATCAAGAAACCATTCAAAATTTGAATGAGATATAAATGCCACGGAACGCTTGCAAAAACATAAGCTATTGGAATGAGACCAACCAAAATATAACCGAAAAACATAGCCCAGAAGTCGTCTTTCTCGCCGTCTGTTCTATCCAAAAATCTTGCAATTGGCAACTGGAAAATTGATTTTGTAATCCAGTAACAGGCTGTGGCAAAACCAACAACACTCGCCGATCCACCGACTATGCTGTCTGTAATAAATATGGCGAAAATGGGAGCAAAAGAAGCGAGCGCAGAGTTGTAGAAAAAGTCCACCACAACTAGGACTTTAACGACTTTGTTGATATGCCTGAACATTATTCTGTAATATTAAACTGAAATTCGTTATTATCCAAAACTATTTCAACCTTGTTGCCACGATCTATTTCTCTTTTTAAAATCTTTTCTGCAAGTATGCTTTTCACGTTCTCTGAAATAACCTGTCTTAAGGGACGAGCTCCAAAAACCGGGCTATAACCCAGTTCAGAAATCTTTCCCACAGCATCATCCTCGATAATTAGTTCTATGCCATGAGATTGTTGCAAGCTTTTTATAACATCGCCCAAAAGCAACTTGGTAACACTTAAGGTCTCATCTCTTGTTAGGTTTCTAAAAACAACCACGTTCGAAAAACGATTAAGGAGTTCGGGTTTAAAATATTCCGTTAGTTTCTTTTTCAAATCTTCGGCAATCAACTCTATGGTCTCGCCTTCTTCAATCTTAGATTTTATAAATTCTGAGTGGGCGTTTGAGGTAGCGATAATAATTGTGTTTTCGAAACCAACTGTTCGCCCCAGGCTATCAGTTAGCCTGCCATCATCGAAAACCTGAAGAAACAAATTAAGAATATCTGGATGCGCCTTTTCAAATTCATCCAACAATATCAAACTGTATGGGCTTTTTAATATCGCGTCGGTAAGCGTCCCTGTTCGAGAACCGTCTGGGGTTCCGATAAAACGAAAAATACTGTCTTTGGATTGATACTCGGACATATCAAAACGCTGCATCAGATCCTTAGAGCCGAACTGAACTTCGGTAAGTATTTTTGCAAGTTCGGTTTTACCGACCCCAGTAGGTCCTACAAAGAGAAATGTGGCAATTGGTCCGCCCTTTCTCGATAGACCGCTTCTGTATTCGCGGAGCGCCCCCGCGACCGCCTTTACTGCGGTTTCCTGATTTACAAGCTTTCTGTGTATTGTTTCTTCTAAATTTAAGAGCTTAAGAACCTCTTCTGGTCCTGCTCTTTGAATGGGTATTTTACTCGCCTCCTCGGCAATCTCAATCACAATGTCATCTTCTAAGATCTTAATGTGATAATCAGCTGCTCTCGCAATCGATTGCTTCAAAAGATCAACAGCGCTTCCCGGCAAAAGCTTGTTCCTGAAATATTTATGAGCAAGCACAACCGCTTTCTTTAATGCTCGAAAAGTTATGAATACCTTGAACTCTCGCTCCAGCATCAAACTACTATAAATTAGAAACCTTATAGCTTCGTCTTCGCTTATCTCCGCGACTTCTACTGACTCAAATTGCTCCAAAAAGTCACTTCGAGGCTCTATGAATTGTTTGAATTGCCGATGATCCGTTTCTCCTATAACGGGTATTTCTTCGTGCTTTATTATTGGGAGTAATATATCAATCGCATTTATCGATTCTTCTGCAGACGTCCTGAATAAATCGTGGATATTCGGTATAAAAAGGACGACGTTGCCCGCATTTACGACTTCTTCGGTTATTTTCTTTAATCGTTCCGCCAAAATTTCGGGAGTGGCGTTTGAGATCAAACTCGTAACCTCTAAAGAGATTAGTCTTTTATCAAAGAGTGGTTTAGGAACATCGTCTTTAATCATTCTCCAGGCCAAGTGCTCAATTATTGTGGATTTTCCCGATCCAGCATCTCCTATCAAAAACACATTTGGCTTGCCTGGACGAGAAATTATCTCGAGCAGTTCTTCCATCTCTTTCTTGTGGCCCACCAGAAAACCGGCTCTCTCTTGCCTTGCAAGACTAGTGAGATCCGTCCCAAATTGATCTAACGTCGGAGTCGGCCTTGCAGTCCAAGCCCGATTCATGACTCGGTGCCTCAGAAATTTAGACTGGTTAGCGAACCCGCCTAAAACAGATGGTAATCCACGCGCGCCTCTGAAGGCGCGACGATATCTGCCAAAAACCACTACTTCTCGCAAATCTGCACTTGAGATATCGAAAAGCGCAAAAAGTTTAGAAATTAACTTATCGGGGACAGAGCAAAGAGCAACAAAAATATTTCTTGGTTCAATAAATTTTTCCTTAGTGGCATGAGCGTTGTTGTAAGCGTCGCCGACTACAGCTTCCACTGTTTTAAGAAGATCTGTTTTTGAAACAATTATTGGTTCCTCGTTTTCTAAGTATTCCTCAAGTTTTTGCTCAAACTCTTTAGGTTTTACCGAGAGTCGAAGCAAGACGTCGCGCACATCACGCCTGTCAAGCAAATTTTGTAATAGAATCAGATGAAAATTCTGCCTTAGAGCAAGGGTCTTTCGAAAAGAATGATTTAAAACACTGTAAGACGCTGGCGTTAAAACTTCTGCGAGGTTTTCTTTTTCGCCCGTTAAATCGTTTATTTTTTTATCCGCTTCTCCTAGATGAAGCAATCGGTCGGCAAGGAATAGGACAATTAAATAGGTTACGGCTCGGATTTGGCTAACTTCAGAAAATATAAAAAGGGGTATGAGCGCGGAAATAATCGCGTAAGAGGAATAGGCAATCGTACGTACAAAAAATTCCCCGGCGCCGGAAAGATTAAAACGCGGATCGTTAAAATAGAGTTTCATATAATTGTTTTAAAAATAAGATATACCAAATAGACCGGGGTGATGAGCCATAAGGCATAGGCCCCGATCACAATAAGGAATATGACTCCATAGAAAATCGCTCCGAGAAACAATCTGACCAGTCTGAAACTAATACCGAGGACGTATCCTAAGAAAGTGTAATCTCCATAAAGAGGTTGGAAGAGATGTTTCAGTGTTATCCTCCAAGCCAAGTAATAGTCTATTTTGCCCAACAAATCCAAGACTCGGTCCGAATAAACTTTCCCGCTCTTTATATACCAGTGACGCAAAAACTGGAGAATTCGGTAGAATAGTCTGTTTACTATATAGAAGAGGGAAAATGACATTTATGCTAATTATAACGGAGTTAGAACAAACTTTCCTGCTCCTCAACCTCTTTTTTATGCAAAGTGATTTTTTTAGCAAAGACTTCACATTTCTTCACGACCATCGGTAATTTTTGGAATGTTTTTGTGAAAACTTCCATCATTCCCGTCCCGCGCAAAGCGGCGGCGGGGTGAAGCATTGGTGTTATAAACCAATCGCCCACTTTAAAAACTTTTCCCTGATCTCTTGTTATCTTTGCTGTGGGCAAAAAATAATTCATTGCGAACCTGCCCAAAACTACGATTATGCTCGGATTAACTATATTTATTTGTTTTGTGAGATATGGTTTATACGCATCAATCTCTTCAGGGGTAGGGTCTCTATTTTCTGGTGGTCTGCGCTTCACAATGTTTGTTATATAAACATCCTCTCTCTTCCAACCAATAAGAGATATCATCTTGTCCAAAAGTTGTCCGGCACGACCAACGAAGGGGCGTTTTAGTTGATTTTCGGTAAGCCCGGGTGCTTCGCCAATAAACATTACCCTACAATCTGGATCGCCTTCTCCAAAAACTAGATTTGATTCTTGAAGAGGCAGACGCATATCGCTCAAAATTTTTTTTTCTAATTCTTTCAGCGAATCATATTTCGTCATATTCTTTAAGAATTATTGAACACCGATTTTAATCTATGAATCAGTGCAACAAATATATCTTTGCCGACATTGTTTGGGTTTTTTGTATCGGGTAAATCTGGCCATCCAGCATCTCTGAAGCAGGTGTTTTCGAAGTTTCTGTCGATTGAATACCGCGGAAAAATGTGGAAATGCACCTCTGGATCAGCCATCATAAGCATCATGTAGTTTATCTTGTCGTAACCGAATTCTTTCTTTAGTTTTAATTCCAACTCTTTAATAATTTTTGGGAATTCAGAGAAACTTTCTGCGGAAATCTTGGAAAACGCCTCAACCTCATCTTTGCAAATCAAAACCAATGAACCCAAAGTTACTTGTTTTAGTCGGCAAAGAAGCCACCAATTATCGTACTCTTTGACGAGCGTTTCGGGGTGATTGAATTTTTTGAGTGTTGTATGAAGCATTTTTTGTG
>JBBTYZ010000034.1:0-13661 GCA_038061595.1 Patescibacteria group bacterium
TCGAAGGGAATTCGGTAATCTTGGATCACGGGCAGGGGATGGTTTCCGAATATCTGCATCTATCAAAAGTGTCGGTCAAGGAGGGAGAATTTGTTCGGCGTGGAGAAGTTTTGGGTTATGCCGGGGCGACGGGATTTGTAACAGGCCCACATTTGCACTTCGCAATAAAAATCGGGAAGGCCTATGTGGATCCAGTTCAGTTCATTGAATCCTTTATAGAACGAGAGTAAAAAATAGCTGCGAGTGATCCCAAGACATCAAAAATAATATCTAAGACAGAGTCTCCGAGTGAAGGCTGAAGATTGATCGGGATATCATATAAATAGATAGATATTTGGCCAACAGTGAACTCGAAAAATTCCCAGATGATGCCGATTAAGAAAACAAAAAAGACCGTTTCCCGAAACGATGGATTTTTTAATACCCAGAAACCTATTATGGCCACCCAAAAGCCTCCAACGAAATGAACTAGCGAGTCATAGCTCTGAAATTTGACGTAAAAATCCAAAAATATGCCCAAGGCGTGGGCTAATAAGACGGCAAATGTTGATATTACGAGGGTTAGTTGCAAGTAAGACCTGTGGAAATTTGGCTTTGATTTAAACATTTATCCCTCTATAATAATACAAAGGCTGAATATGTTATAATGCCTTAAAGCCGATGATGGCAAAAGGTCGAGTTTCTTTAGTCGGTATATATAAGTAATAAAAATTAATTATGATAGTAAGAGATTGGGTTTCAGTTATTGCTGGTTCATTGCAAAATCTATGGGCTGGCGCAGTAGGCGTATTGGGGGATATTATCGGAGCGTTAATCGTCCTAATTGTAGGATTAATCGTCGCTTCTGGCTTAGAATCGTTGGTTGAGAGGTTGGTTGGTTTGATAAAACTTGATAAGGTTTTGTCTAACATTGGTATTAATGAACATCTTCGCAGGGCTGGAATGCAGCTTAATAGCGGAAAGTTCTTGGGAAAACTAGTTTATTGGTTCTTGGTCGTAGTATTTCTTTTGGCCGCGACCGATATCCTTGGATTCTTCACGTTGTCCAGCTTCTTAAGAGACGTTCTAGTCTATATTCCTAACGTTATCGTAGCCGTGCTTATCATGCTTGCCGCATTCGTTGTTGGTAATTTCATGAGGGGCGCAGTAAGGGCCGCGGTGAAGGGTACTAACTTACACGGAGCAAATTTCCTCTCCACCCTAACTTGGTGGGCAGTGGTTATGTTCGGTTTCTTGGCCGCTCTTTCGCAGCTTCACGTTGCAGTAACTTTGGTTAACTCCTTGGTTACCGGTTTTGTAGCAATGCTCGCCTTAGCTGGTGGCATCGCTTTCGGATTAGGAGGAAAAGAGTATGCAGCGCATCTCTTGAACAAACTAAGAGAACGAACAGAAGGATAAATCCTTTAGCTAAATGCTATGTAATACGCCCGGTTGCAAAAAAGCTCCGGGCGTATTATATTAGTGCTTATGTTTGCAGTCATAGAAACCGGCGGGAAACAGTATAGGGTTTCTACCGGCCTAAAATTGAGAATAGAGAAAATAGAGGGTGAGCCTCAAAGCAAGGTTATTTTTGACCGCGTTCTTTTGAAATCAGACAAGGATGTTGAAGTCGGTACGCCGTATATTAAAACCCACGTTGAGGGGAAGATATTGGAGCAAGCTAGAGACAAAAAAAAGATAGTTTTCAGATATCATTCCAAAACCCGCTATAGAAAGATGAAAGGACACAGACAGCATTATACGGAAGTTGAGATAACGAAGATTTAAAAAATCGCCATGTGGCGGTTTTTTAGTTTCTCCTCTCTAGCGCTTGTGACAACGTTTCTTCGTCCGCAAACTCTATCTCTCCGCCTGTCGGAATGCCACGCCCCAAACGGGTTATCTTTTCGGATAAATCCTTGAACTCTTGTTTTATGAGTCCGCCCACGAAGTCCCCGAAAGTGCTGGGGGAGAGAGCTACAATTATTTCCTTTGCTTTCCCAGAATTTTTTATTTTATCCTTTAGGGTCTGGAGTCTTAATTTCTGAGCGACTTCTAAAGATCCTCGCTCTGTTAGTTCGCCCAGAACGAGGTAGTGGCCCTTGAAATTACCGGTTTGTTCCAAAGACATTAAATCCGTTTCTTTCTCTACTATCGCAATGACGCTTTTATCTCTTTTTGGATTGGAACAGATGCCACACAAGTCTTTTCCATCACTCAAAAAAAAGCACTGCCCGCACCGATTTATTTTTTTTAAATTCCCAACTGCTTTCTCAAGCGCATCAAGATCGTTTTTGTCGGCTGAAGCCAGATAAAATGCAAGACGAGTTGCTAAGCGTGGTCCTAAGGAGGGTAATTTGGAAAACCTTTCTATAAAGTATTTTATGGATTCTGGAATCATTTTATTCTGCTTGAGGAGTGTGAAGCGTATCTATGTTCCGGAAAGTAACCTTCTCCTGGTCAAATTTTAACTTCACAGTTCCTATCGGGCCATTGCGGTGCTTGGCGATTATTACTTCAACCATATTCATATCTTCTTCTGCGGTATCACGTTCGCGGTCCTTTCTAAAAAGAAGCATTACAACATCGGCATCTTGTTCCAAAGAACCGCTTTCTCTTAAGTCAGAAAGCCGAGGGACCTTACCTTCTCTTTGGTCAACGGCGCGAGAAAGCTGAGAGACGGCTAAAACGGGGATGTTTAGTTCTCTTGCAAGCGATTTTAATCCACGGGATATCTCGGTTACCTGTTGTACTATATTATCGCTCGTGCCTCTCGGGTGGATTAATTGCAGATAATCAACTATTAGAAGGTCCAGGCCGTGATCTATTTGTAGTCTGCGGGCCATTGAGCGCATCTGCAGTATATTGGGTGAGGCGGTGTCGTCAATGAAGAATTTTGTTTTAGAAAGTTCGTCAAAAGATTTTTGAATGAGTGAAAATTCAATATCGTCGTTGATTCGTCCGGAGCGGAGTCTCCAAAGGGGTATTTCAGATTGTGATGATATAAGACGATCAATAACCTGGTCGCGGGACATTTCAAGAGAAAAAATTCCTACTGATTTCCCACTCATGGCTGTCTGACGCGCGATGTCGAGCACAAAAGCTGTTTTACCAAAAGAAGGGCGCGCGCCAACGATTATAAGATCCGACTTCTGAAGTCCGGAAAGAATATTATCTATTCCTCTAAACTGTGTGGGTATTCCGCGCAAAGCATCGCCTTCTCCGCGGTGTAGTCTTTCAAAACGTTCGTAAGCCAAAGGCAACTCGTCTTTTATATGGAAAAATTTCTGAGTTCGCGATTTTCCGGATATATCGAATATTTTTTGCTCTACTCGGTCCAATAAACTTTCGAAATCATCTTGGTTGAATGCTTGTTCATTTATTTCTGACGACGCGCCGATAAGGTCGCGTCTCACTCTTTGTTCTCGAACAGTGTTTGCGTAATGTTCTATGTGTGCGGATGTGGGGACGCCACCGATAAGTTCAGCAAGATAATCTGCACCGCCCGCATCGTTCAATAATTTTTTCTCCTTGAGCCGGCTTGTAACGGTGAGGAGGTCGATCGGCTCGCCGCGTTCAAAGAGTTCAAGCATCGCTTCAAAAATATCCTGATGGGTGGGGTGATAAAAGTCGGAAGAAATCAAAATGTCCGCAACTTTTACAATTGCGTCCTTGTCTAACATAATTGCGCCTAACACGGATCGCTCCGCTTCAAGGTCTTGGGGTGGTATTTTTATATTGGCTTTAGCCATGGTCCTAAAGGCGTATCCTCTAGGCTATATCCTAATCCTTTTAGTTTTTTTCTCAAGGCATCGGACTGCATAAACTGTTTACTTCCTCTGAATTTCTCCCGGTCGTTCGCAATTTTTTGAATATCTCTCGGGATTTTGTAAGTCTTGAGCTTAATCCCTAGGATATCTAGGGTACTGTCGATGAATTCCTTGAGTTTCTTAGCGTCCTCTGCGCTCACACCCCATAATTTGTCCTGATACATCGCCTCCGATGCGAATAAATGACCCATAAATTCAGGCGTATTGAAATCATCATCAAGGGTTTCATGGAAAGATCTTTGCAATTTTTCTATGTGGATGTGCATATCGCCGCTTGATACTATTTTTTTATTATTCTTTATGACCATATTCAACTTATTCACGAGATCGGTCAGTTTTAATATTTCGGTTCTGGCTTGTTCGGCGAGAGCATTCGTGTAGTTAACGGGGGAGCGGTAATGATGGCGTAAAACCATCCAGCGCAAAACCTCCGGCGGATATTCTTTCAAGAAATCTCTGATGGTCAGGAAATTCTTTAAGCTCTTGGACATTTTTTTGCCGTTTATCAAAAGAAATCCAGTGTGCATCCATGTTTTTACGAATGGATGTTTTCCGGAAGCCGCCTCTTGTTGTGCTATCTCGGCTTCGTGGTGTGGGAATTTTAGATCAACCGCTCCGCCATGGAGATCGTATTGCGGTCCGAAAAACTTTTCTGAAATAGCAGTGTCTTCTATATGCCAACCAGGCCTGCCCCAACCCAATGAAGTGTTCCACGCCGGTTCACCTTTAATTATTTTCATTTTTTTACCGGTTGGGTTTTTAGAAGAAACAAATTTCCACAGCGCGAAATCACCTTTATTTATTTTATCTTTCCCCGTATCTATTCTTGACGTTGAATCTTCGGCCGCCTCAACAGTTCTGTGCGCCAGTTTCCCATAATCTTTAAATTTAGAAATATCAAAATAATATCCGTCTTCCGCCTCGTACGCATAACCCTTTTTGATGAGCGCTTGCACTTGTCGCACTATTTCAGGGATAAATTTACTTGCCGGCGCGTATTCATTTACAGAAACAATGCCGAGGTTTTTCATGTCCTCTAGGTATTTTTTCTCAAAAGATTTGACGAGCGCAAAAGGGCTTCTCTTTTCGGATTTACCGCGCTCAATTATTTTGTCATCAATGTCTGTTATGTTTTGCAGGTAAAAGACATCAAAATTTCTATATCGTAGATATCTAACTATTGAGTCAAAAACTAGGTAAGTCCTTGCGTGGCCTATATGAGCATAGTCATAAACGGTAGGTCCACAAACAAATAACCGCAGTGTGCGGCCAGTATTTTTAACCTCCTCTTTTTTACCCGAAAGGGTGTTATATATGAACATTATTTACTCCAATTAAGAACTACATTGTCTACTCTGGGGGTCAGGCTTTGGCTGGTGTCAGACAATAACAATACCCGATATCTAAGGTAACGTTTGTTTGAAACCCAAGTGCGATTACAACCAGTTATAACGATTGGTGTGCCCGCGCTCCCTGGGCCAAAATATTGGTCAGTATCTCCTTGTCCGTCGCAAGACGCATCAGGTCCCCAATAATTCCATGGGCCAGCGCTTGAAGTTGCAACAGCGATTTGAAACTTTACGGATGTTCCTGCTGGCTGGCTGCCCTGCCAGATAATACTGTTCAAGATGGCGCCAGGCGTAACTTGTGTGTCAAAAATAGCGGAGTCCAATGTTCCAACTATAGATCCCGGGTGCCAGCTTGATACAACTTTATAGTTGGAGACTCCACAAACTCCTGGGTCAGCGCAATTGAAACTTATCCAGCCCTCGATGTCATTCCAGGCATAGTTATTAAATACTCCGTTTGAATCTATGACGACTTGGTATGTTGATTGGGCGCAAGTGCTTGAAGCGAGGCATTGAGCATTATCACATTTGAAGCTTATCCACCCGACGCTGTCGTTCCATCCGCAGCCATCCAAATTCCCGCTGCCGTTCGGGTTTAGAACCTGATAGTTGCTGACTCCGCAGATGTCGCCGATAGATGTTGTGTGACAGTCAAGTGATATTTCACCAATAGACGAACTTGCGTAACCGGATAAGCTCGAAGTTCCAGCACTTATAGTGTTCGTGTTATAAAAATCCCACCAGCCGCTTGTGTCGGACCAGGCAAAATGTTCTGTGGCCACGGAGCTTATATTTGTCACTGATTTTGCGAGTTTTAGGAATAAAGAAAAAGCTATTAGCACTACAAAAACAGCAATTATTCCGTGAAAAATCTTAGGAAGCTTCATTGTTTAAATTATAGCAAAAAAGTGATGAGTGGGGTTGACCGAGGGCATCTACGCTGATAAATTTAAAAGTAATTTTATGGGCAAGTTTTGGTTGGGTTTAATCGGAATTTTGGCTGTTTCGTCCATATTTTTTGGCGAGAGTATTGATGATTTGGTTCGGCATGCTTTTTTTTCATCAAGAGAGCCGGTTTTAGAAATACCCCTTACGGCAGATTTGAAGGAAAGTGTGAAAATAAGAGAGGTTAAAACACCAATTAAAAAAGACGAGAAAAATTTAAACGGCAAGGCTGTCACTCCCGCCCCAACTGTCTTTGTAGCGACTTCTGCGCTGCAGACAGCGAAGTCATCTACAACGACTAACGAAATATCACAAAATAGTTTTAATCCTCAGCCGGCGGCGACTTCCTCGCCAGGCGCTACTTCTTCAGCGCTCCAAATATTTGAGTCTCAACCAGAAACCGTTCCAACCCCATCACCTACATCTCAGGCTTCCGACCCACAATATCAGCATCTTATGATAAGCGAAGTCATGGTTGGTGTGGAAGGAAATGCAAATTATGAATTTATAGAACTTTATAACCCAACATCGGTTCAGATTGATCTAACGGGTTGGAGCATCAAAAAAAAGAGTTCAACTGGTACGGAGTCAACGCTTGTCGCTTCAAGCAGATTGAACGGTAAGGTTGTGCTTCCAGGAAAACATTTCTTAACTTCAGGAGAAGGATATAACGGCGCAGTCGCCGTAGATGTTCCTTGGCCGTCATCTTATACGATAGCTTATACAAACAATGCCATCGTTCTTTATAATCCGAACGGAAAGGTTGAGGAAGTCGGTTGGGAAGAAATACCGAAAAATGAAAGTTTGGAAAGAAAATCTTGGAATACTAATGAGTTTTTGCTTCAATCTTCTCCTAATCCTCAAAACTCACAGAATTGATGCTTGATATAATTGTTGTGTTGCACAACGTGAGAAGTTTACATAACGTCGGTTCCATATTTAGAACCGCTGATGCTGCCGGAATTAAAAAAATATATCTTTGCGGTATCACTCCAAGTCCCTTGGATAGATTCGGAAAGTTGCGAGAACAATTCAAAAAAGTTTCTCTTGGTGCGGAAAATTCTGTACAGTGGGAAAAATCACTCTCGACAACCCAGCTAATTGTCCGATTAAAAAAACAGGACTACAAAATTTTAGCGGTAGAGCAAGCTAAGAGGGCAACGCCTTATTACAAAATTAATCGGTCTTATGTTAAAAATTTCAAGACATGTTTGGTGTTGGGCAACGAAATAAAAGGGATTCCAACAAGTATTCTGAAGAAAGCCGATAAGATACTAGAAATTCCAATGAGGGGCGAAAAAGAATCTTTAAATGTTGCAGTGGCCTTTGGGATAGTGGCGTATAGCCTGATGCTACCCGTGTTATAATAAGCACAAATAGTGTTTAGCCCGATAGTTAAAATTACCATTATTGTTTCAGGGGCAATTTTTGCCTTGGCTTTGTTTTTCGCCCCCTATATCAATAGATTATCCACCTTAGAACACAAATCGGAAATCAAAATAAACGAACAGTTCATAGTAGCTGACGTTGTAATAAGCGATAAAGACAGAGAACAAGGGCTGTCCGGCCGAGAAAATCTAAATATAAACGAGGGGATGCTTTTTATTTTTGACAGGGCTGGGACTTACGGTTTTTGGATGAAAGATATGAAAATCCCTATAGATATAATATGGATAAACGAGGGCAGAATAGTGGATTTCAAGGAAAACGTTGATCCACAAGTAGGTGCGAAAATAGAGGATTTAAAAACTTATTATCCATCTTCGCCGGCAGATCAGGTTTTGGAGCTTGCATCAGGTCGTGTGAAATTATTAAAAGTTAAGGTTGGAGACGTTGTTAAAATCAGGCCACTTATCCTCGGTGCCGGAAAAAATCGGCTCGGTTTGTGATATTCATTCAATGAACTCCGCTCTGCGGAGTGAAACCCCTCCATTAATTCATGGCAGTGGAGGGGTTTCATCTGTTATAATGGAGTTATTATATGGCTAAGGTTGCAATAAACGGTTTTGGAAGAATTGGCCGGCTTTTCTTGAGGCAAGCTTTTGGTACGAAGGGGATAGACGTCGTTGCAATAAACGATTTGGGTGACATAGAAAACCTCGCTTATCTTTTAAAATACGATACGGTTTATGGCAGATATGACAAAAATGTTGAAGCGAAAAATGGCTATCTTGTTGTAGATGGCAAAAAGATAAAAGTTTTTCAAGAAAAAGAACCGACTTTGTTGCCTTGGAAGGAGATGAAAATTGATGTTGCGGTTGAATCAACTGGAATTTTTGAATCATTTGAAGGAGCTTCGGTCCATTTAGCCTCAGGCGCAAAGCGGGTAGTCTTAACAGCTCCGGCGAAGGATGATGAGCGGGCGGACGCAAAAACAATTTTACTAGGAATAAACGAAGATCAATTTAAGGTCTGCAAAATAACGTCAAACGGCAGTTGCACTACGAATGCAGCTCACCCGATTGCCGCAATAATGTCGGAGAATCCGGGAATTAAAAAAGCTATTTTGAGTACCGTTCATGGATATACCGCGACACAGAACTTAGTTGATGGTCCTACGAAAGGAAAAGATTTTCGTCGCGGTCGAGCAGCGGCTCAGAATATAACACCCTCATTTACCGGTGCGGCGATATCTGTTGTTCGCGCTCTCCCAGGATTAAAAGGTAAATTTGATGGATTGTCATATCGGGTGCCTGTGGTTACGGGGTCTCTCGCTGACTTCACATTTGTATCGGCTCGAAAAACGAGTGAGGAAGAAATAAATAATATTTTTAGAAAAGCCGCAAAAGAATCTCGATGGAAAGATATTTTAAAAGTTACTGAAGACCAAATTGTTTCATCAGACATTATTGGTGAGCCATATGGAGCAATAGTTGATTTGGCTTACACAAAAGTTATAGACGGAGATTTGGTGAAAGTTCTTTCTTGGTACGATAATGAAGCCGGCTATGTTTCTACTCTTGTTAAACATGTTCTGAAAGCCGCCTCATCGATATGATTATCTACATAGGAGCCGATCACCGCGGATTCGAATTAAAGGAATATCTAAAAAATATCTTGAAAATCAAGGGTTATGAGGTCGCGGACGCCGGCGCGGTGTCTCCAAACGAAAACGACGACTTCAATGAATTTGCCGAGAAAGTCGCTAAAAAGGTGAGCGAAGACTACGAACACGCAAAGGGCATACTTATTTGCGGTTCGGGCGTGGGGATGGACATTATAGCTAATAAATTTCCAAAAGTTAGATCAGCTTTAGTTTTTAATGCAGACCAAGCATACGACTCTAGAAACGACGACGATGTTAATGTTCTATCGCTTGCGGCCGATCACATAAAACCGGAAGACGCAAAAAATATCGTAATTACTTGGTTGGGCACCCCATTTAGCGGGGAGGAGCGTTTTAAGAGAAGACTGGAAAGAATAGTGAAGCTTGAGCAAAAAAATTTCCACCCGCTTGACGAAGAGTAGAGTAAAATTAAATTTTAAGGCCCCGCGTGATTTGCGGGGCCGATTTTTTTGGATGAGTTGCAGTAGTTAGCGGTTGCGAAACCAGTGGTTCCGCTTTCCTTTGACTAGCTTCAGTCTGGGGCACGGCGATTTTAGGAAGTGGAGTTTTTCCCGGGTTGCGACCGCGCTCGGGGTCACCACAAGAGCCCTTTGTCGCCATCTTTGTAAGTCAAAACTCGTCCGCTAACCACTCATCAACTCATCCTACTGACGAGCAGTTTGGCATAACTAATATTTTTGTCAATCTCAACACTGCGGGATTGTGATAAGATTATTTAAAAAGATGAAGGTACTCCCAGCTATTAATTGCTATGATTTCAAGTGCGTCTTAGTGAAGCTTGCGCAGCTTCATGACACGCCAGCCCATTTCATCCATATTGATGTCTCCGACGGAAAATTCACCAAAATTAAATCTTGGAATGAGCCCAAGGAATTGGGGATAATTACGAGCGAATGGCCCGAACTTAATTTTGAAATCCACTTAATGATTGAGAACCCGGAGAAAAAAGTTGCCGAATGGTTTAAGGCGGGCGCAAAAAGAGTTTTAATTCACCTAGAAGCAATAAAAAGTGAAGAAACTATTTATAAATTAATTAAAATGGGCGAAATAGGCCTCTCAATCAAACCCGAAACCAAGCCGGAAAAATTACTTAAATTCTCCGATAAGATAAGTTTTTTCCAGCTCTTGGCGGTTAAACCGGGCCCATCTGGCCAAAAATTCGACGAGAAGACGTTGGAGAAAATAAAATTTTTGAAAAAGAACGCGCCTAAAGCGAAAATAGAAATTGATGGCGGGATGAATTTGGAAAATGCAAAACTGGTGAAGAGGGCAGGGGCGGATTTTATTGTTTCGGCTTCATATATATTTGATCACCATCATCCCAAAAAAGCGTTTCAAGAGCTCTCAAAAACATAAAAACTTGAGAGAGGGATTTGGGGAATAAGTTATAATTAACGTAATGGAGCCACTCCACGACAAAAAACTTAAGGTTTTAGAAGAAAAGGCCAATCGGATACGCGAAACCATAATAGAAACTCTTTTAGAGGCTGGTTCTGGGCATTCGGCTGGTCCCTTAGGGATGGCTGATATTTTTACTGCGCTTTATTTTCATGTTTTGAATCACAAACCCGGTAAGCCTGATTGGCCTGATAGAGACCGCTTAATTCTTTCAAACGGACACATTTGCCCGGCGCGATATGTTGCGATGGCTTATGCGGGATATTTTCCGATGGAGGAGCTAAAAACCTTGAGAAAAATAAATTCTCGCTTGCAGGGCCATCCGCATCGCACCGCGCTTCCGGGAGTTGAAACGACTTCGGGGCCACTTGGTTCTGGAATTTCGCAGGCAATAGGCGTTGCGCTTGCTGCGAAACTAGACGGAAAAAAACACAGGGTTTATTGCATTACCTCCGATGGCGAACATCAAGAAGGGAATACCTGGGAAGCGATAATGTTCGCGGGAAAAAATAGACTGAATAATTTGACGGTCATAATGGACAGGAACAATATTCAGATAGACGGGTTTACTGAAAACACAATGCCGCTCGAACCGCTTCGTGAAAAATATGAAGCTTTTAACTGGCATGTCTTGGAGATTGATGGAAACAATATGATGCACTTCGTGGATGCGATTTCAGAGGCGGAAGCGATTTATGAGAAGCCCACTGTTATTATTGCTCACACTATTCCTGGGAAGGGTGTGAGTTTTATGGAGCGTGATTATATCTGGCACGGCAAGCCACCAAATAAAGAAGAGGCGGTGAGAGCTTTGACGGAGTTAAGAACATTGGGCCAAAGAATAAAAAGCGAACATGAGTAAGATTTCAAAAATATTATTTGTTTTGGGTTTTGTCGCCGCGGTAATTGGTTTTGTCGGATATTTATTGGGTCCTTCACGCTATCCGGGCGACCCGAACCTAGGACATCTTATCGTGGCCAAATTTGATTCCATTATTTATCTGCTAATGGCGATATTTTTGGCGGTTATCGCAAAACATTTTGAAAACCATGGTAAATAAAGAAGTTAAATTATCGGAAAAATTATTTGCAGCGGATATTGAACAAAAACCAACACGCGACGGATATGGCGAGGGCCTTTTAGTTCTTGGAGAAAAGAATAAAGACATTGTCGTTCTTTGCGCAGATTTGACCGAATCAACTCGCGCTGAAGGATTTGCAAAAAAGTGGCCGGAAAGATTTTTTGAAGTAGGCGTTGCCGAACAGAACATGGCAACAATTGCCGCTGGCTTGGGTATTTCTGGCAAAATACCCTTTATTTCTTCTTATGCGACATTCTCTCCTGGAAGAAACTGGGAGCAGATAAGAACGACGATTGCTTACAATGATTCAAACGTAAAAATTGCTGGACATCACACCGGAATATCCGTCGGTCCCGATGGAGCGACGCATCAAGCCACAGAAGACATTGCGATAATGCGCTCGCTTCCAAATATGAAAGTTTTCGTGCCTTGCGATGTGATTGAAGCTAAGAAAGCTACGATTGCCGCTGGCAAAATTTGGGGACCGGTTTATTTAAGATATGCCCGAGAGAAGACGCCGATTATTACAACAGATGGCACGCCGTATAATCCAGGAAAGGCAGAGATATTCTGGCAGTCAAAGAAACCAATTTGCCTCATAATAGGTTGCGGACCCCTCCTATATAATGCTTTGGTTGCAGCTAGAGATTTGGAAGATGAGGGGATTGGCACCATCGTTCTAAACAATCACACGATTAAGCCGATTGATGATACGAGGATAGTAGAGCTTACGAAGAAGATACGCGCAGTCGTTACGGTTGAAGAGCATCAGGTTTCCGGAGGGCTGGGAGGCGCGGTTGCGGAGGTTCTCTCAAAGCATTGCCCAACACCCATTGAATTTATCGGGATGCAAGATACTTATGGAGAATCCGGTGCGCCCTCGGAGCTTATAGAAAAATATGGAATGGGGGTGGAGGATATCAAAAAAGCGGTTAAGAAAGTCATAAGAAGGAAATAAAAATAAAAACCCGCCCGTTAGGGCGGTTATTGTTTACATAGCCAATAATATTAATATTTCTTGGACAGCCTCTTTGATGTCACCATTATTTTGTATGACTCTACAGGGCGCTCCAGCATCGGCCATTTCCTGAGGCCAGTTTCTGCCGTCGTTTATTCTTTTTGTAAGCTCTGCCTGGTCTTGATCCTTGAGCCGATCCAAAACAATTTCTTTGTCGGTCTGAATTATTACATGTACAAGATCCTCAATCCTTCCAAGCCGCTTCGCATAACCCCTTAGGGTTTTTAAAACCTCCGGGACAAGTATCATAAGAGATGTGCTGTCTGTTCTGTTTAATGCGAAGTCAATAGAATTTTTCATTGTGCCATATTCCAGGCCTCTAACTCTTGTTTGCCACAGGAACTTGTTTCTTTTGCTAAAGTTTTCAAAATCCTGCAATAGCGTGTAGTGATATTCTCCAGGCAGGTCGGTTTCTCTGCGCTTGCGTGTCGTGTAGCTTACGACGAGCGAAAACCAGCCGAGCTCCAAAAGCTTGGATACGATAGCCGATTTACCGTTTCCAGGAGGACCGGTAAGTGTAAGAATTCTGCCCATTATGCGTCTCCGTTCTTAAGAATTAATGTTCTGTCAGTAGTTTCTATTATTAACTTGTAAAAATCAAGGATTTACCCCACACATAAATTTATGTGTGGGGTTTAGGACAATTTTCAGTTTCGTGTTAAAATGAGTTTTAATGTTTGATGTAATAACCATAGGTACCGCTACTCGAGATGTTTTTCTCACAAGTCCACTCTTTAAGGTGCTAAAAGACAAGGCGCATCTTAAAAAAATCGGTTTTAAGACGGGAGAGGCCGAATGTTTCGCGTTGGGGTCCAAACTTGATATAGAACGTCCCGTTGTAACGGTGGGAGGAGGAGCGGCTAATGCCGCCGTAACTTTTGCGAGACAGAATTTTCGTACTGCGGCAATAATGAAAGTAGGTGACGATGACTTGGGTGAGGGGATAGTTAACGACCTCAAGAAAGAAAAAATAACCACATTTGTGGCCAAAGA
>JBBTYZ010000034.1:13761-17560 GCA_038061595.1 Patescibacteria group bacterium
AAATATTTGGAAATGGGTTCAAAACTCCAAATGCTATTAAGGAGTGTGAATGTGGTTATCTTGAATAGGGAAGAGGCTTCTCATTTGACTGGAGTGGATTATGGAAAGGAGAGACTGATTTTCAAAAAGTTTGACGAACTTACAAACGGGATTGCAGTTATGACGGACGCAGCTAAAGGAGCTCTTGTTTCCGACGGACAATATGTTTATAAAGCCGGAATCTTTAAAGAAAAAAGACTAGTTGATAGGACTGGAGCAGGCGATGCTTTCGGTTCGGGATTTGTTGCCGGATATTTGCAAAAACAGGATATTCATTACGCGCTCCGTGTTGCTTCTGCTAATGCAACTTCCAAGGTGGAACACATCGGTGCACAAGAGGGGATTTTGAGAAAAAAAGACTTGGATAACAAGCGTTGGCGGTATCTAGACCTTGATATAGAGCCATTATAAGCATGGACTCAGGCACAAAAGACAAACTCGCAAAACTTTTGAAAGTTGACGGCATGATGCTTGAGAGACTTGATGCCGTGATGTCAAAGCGTACGGGAAAAATTGGCGTGATGGAAAGATTAGCCAAACAGGTTGAGGAGATTGTGGATAATACTCTGAACACCTTGAATAGCAATAATCGTTCGACTTCTCATGTGCGTAGTGTTTTAAGAACGACGATTTTGAATCACGAAAAACATTTAATGAGTTTCGTGGAGAAGAACAAGGGTATTAACGAATTTGATAAAGCCGCACGCCTCGCTAAGAAAATAGCCAAAATTGGAAAAGGTTTTTTTCTAAAAAAAGAATTTGCTCAAAAGATTATTGAGAAGAGGAATCCCGTGAACCTGCTCAAATATTTGGGCGTTAAGACTGTAAGCGCTGCTCTCTTGAAGCACGACGTTACCGAACTGTTTAGCGCATTGCGTTTTACAGAATCAGACGAATGGATGCACGAAACGTTTGATGCTTCTTACAGCAATTTTACGGCAGATGATTTCGAAGAAAGAGAAATAGAGATAAAAGTTTTGGGACCGGAGTGGCGTGAGATCTCCCAAAAATTTGTTGCGAAGAAGCACCACAATGTAAGCCACCTAAAAGAATTCGGGGTTATTTTCTTAAACCCGATACAAGAGAACATTCCCGGAAAGTTCTTAAGAGATTTTGCTTTGCTCCTGCACTATTTTCATGAAGTTGAGTTCTACTCAAAGCTTTTTAATAGGTATTCCAAAGAAGAAAATTTTACGGATAAATTAAAAATGCTTCTGCGCGGTGATGTGCCGGAGGTTTATAAAGCCGAGCCAGGGGAGTGGTTAATAGTTCAGCGTTATTTGGCAAAAGTTAACCCAGAAGATCCCAGATTGTATCTGCCCCGAGTCAACCCAGAATCAATGCATTGGGCAAGAGGAGAGAGGGATTTAACATCATTTCAAGCTCCGGACTCGCATTTAGATTTGAAACTTTGGTATAACCTCGATTGGGTTGGTGGAATATTCGCTGATGGTGGTGATGAGGTGGTCAGTTTTGATCTTGAAGACAATGCGATGTCTTTGGTTTCCTTTATGGAGGGAAAGGAGGAATCGTTCAATTACCATCAGCGCGAAAGCATGTGGACCAAGATTTTTGCAGAATATGTGGGTGGCGAGGAAAAAATGGAAGAACTCCTAATCGAAAATTTTGATAAAGGCATGATTAAGTTCTAGGATAACGTTATGAGTTTGTTTGAATTAATAAAAGAAGCGGAAAAAAGAAAAGTCGCTATCGGCCACTTTAATATTTCCAATCTGGAACAGCTGAAGGCAATCTCGCACGTCGCAGAAAAGCTGGACGTTCCGGTGATTATCGGTACTTCGGAAGGCGAGCGTAATTATTTGGGTATACACCATAGCGTGGACTTAATCGCGAGTTACAACAAAGAACACGAGAAGGGAAACTATGTTCTGTTTTTAAACGCAGACCACACTCATTCTTTAGAGAACGTCAGGAAGGCGGCTGAAGCCGGGTACGATGCGATTCTTTTTGATGGCGGTTCGTTGTCGTTTGAAGAAAATATCAAACAAACAAGAGAAGCGGTGAAAATTGTCAAAAAAATAAATCCGGAGATTTTAGTAGAAGGAGAGTTGGGTTATATTGGTTCGTCCTCAGAGATAAGAAAGGAAATTCCGAAAGGCGCGGCAATAAATCCCGAAGATCTGACGAAGCCCGAGGAAGCGGCAAGATTCGTTAAAGAAACCGGAGTTGATATGCTCGCGCCCGCGGTAGGGAATATTCATGGGATGTTTGCGAATGCTCCGGAGCCGAGATTGAATATAGAGAGAATCAGAGAGATTAAAAAAGCCGTAAAAATTCCTCTTGTTCTGCATGGTGGCTCTGGGAACACTGATGAAGATTTTTTGGCGGCGATAGATGCCGGAATATCCATGATTCACATCTCAACAGAATTGAGGGTTGCTTGGAGAAGTGGAATGGAAGAAGCGTTTAGTAAGAACCCAGACGAGATTGCACCTTACAAGCTTATGCCCGAAGATTTGGGAAAAATGGAAAAGGTTATTGAAGAAAAGTTAAGAGTGTTTAATTCCGGTATTTGATTATTATTTCTTTTCCGCGTTTTATAACTATCACTTCTTGTTGCTCCTGCCAGCCGAACTCGCGGATGATTTGAATAGGGAGAGTTATATAATAACTCCGACGCGATTTTTGGATGCTTCTGATATTTTCGTCTGGTATGCTTCTTCTTGCCATGTTTTTATTTATTTTATATTTCACATTCATTATACCACAGTTGCCCTATGCTTAATACTAGGGCAACTGGGACTGGGGTTGGACTGTGAGATTGGAGGTAGAATATTTTGGCTTGACAAATTCAATATTGTATGATAGAGTAACGTCAGTTGTTTAACTGGCAGATCCTTAGATTCTCACATTCGGTGAGAATGAGGGATGGCCGATTCAACGGAGCGTGTTATGAAGCCGAATCGCAAGGGCGTGAAAAACCTCGGCAAGGCCTTCAAGCTTTTTGAGGGCGTGGCGAACGAGGTGTACGACCGCGGTGGAGACGACGAAGTGCTCGCCCGGATGGAACTGAAGTCGGTGAGAGGCAAGATTGTGGAGATCTTGATGGGCGTGAAGAAGTTCGCGTTCGTGAACCTCAAGCTCGTCGCAGAAGGCATCTCGGTCGTAACCGAGTCCTTCGTGAAGGGTTCGTTCTGGAGAACGGACAGCGCCCCGAAGCTGTATTTCGGGGACAACTTCGAGAAATGGGTTCTCGCGTCTATCCCCGAGTCGGTGCCCGCATTCCACGGCACTCTCACGAAGACCGAGCTCACGAAGGCGATGTACGACTCGGAGATCTTGACCGAGCTGGGGCAACCGAAGCCTTTCTCGGTTGCGGAATTCTCTGCAATCGTCCGTAGTCTCGTCCGAGCCCAGCCCGAGGGAGAGAGTGGGGCACTCCTCACTAACGGCTACGCCAGCATCTTCTACGTGCAGTTGCCCACCCAGGCGGGTGAAGAAGGTGGTCGCGTGGTTGCGGTGAGCGCGCACTGGGACTCCGGCCTTCGTGACTGGGGCTTCGATGCCCTCGGCGTGGGCGGTTCTCGGTGGGGCGATGGTGATTGCGTGTTTTCTCGCAGCTGATCCGCCGAAGGCGGATTCTTGAACCCTCGGGTTTTTGGTTTCGTCTGCCGGAGTCAGGCAAGTCGTAGTTGCGCCCCGTTCGATTCGTAGAATATTACGAATCGGGCGGGGCGCTTTTTTGTTATAATAAAAATGGAATTTTTTGACATCGTCGTGGTTACGGCTTCGGCGGAAA
>JBBTYZ010000035.1:0-13871 GCA_038061595.1 Patescibacteria group bacterium
CATAAAGAGGGCGATTTCAGCATGGAGGATTATCTGGAATGGTTTGCCGAAACTTTAGGGAGACAGATGGCAATAATTCACAGCGCGGGCTCGTATCATAATTATTTAACTCCGCACAATATAACTCTTGATTGCAGAGTAGTGGATTTTGATTCCATACATGAGATTTCGAAAGGCAAAGCCGGCTTGAAGGAAATCGAAGGCGATATAAAAGAGGTTTCCGACACCCTGAGCCGTTTAGTGAGGCGATTGGAGAATTTTATGGGCACGGATAATAAAAAATGGGAGACGGCAAGGAAATTGTTTTGGAAGAATTATGCGGATAATCTAAACGCCGAAAATAAAGCCGCTATACTTGAAGCGTTGAGGGAAAAGTACGGGTCTAATTAAAAAATGAAAGAAAAAAACAAGTTTTGGAAAAATCCGCCCACGAAGGTTACGGTAATAGATAAATTATTCGCATTAACTATTTTGCGATTTTTTCCCGAAAAAGTTACTCCGAATCAAATTACCATATTTCGTTTCTTAAGCGTTCCATTCGTCGCGGCGCTTTTTTTGAATGATAATTACAGTTGGGGAACCATACTTTTTACTATTTCTGCTTTGAGTGACGCCTTGGACGGCGCCCTTGCGAGAACAAGGGATCAAATCAGTGAATGGGGGAAGATGTATGACCCTTTGGCTGACAAGCTTCTCATTGGCACTGCCGCACTTCTTCTTATTCCGAAATATCTTAATTTATGGATAGCGGTTGTTATTCTTTTTATAGAAATGATACTTATCGGAGCCGCATATTACTTAAAAAACAAAGGGAAGATTGGAACGGGTGCTAATTTTTGGGGCAAATCAAAGATGTTTTGCGAGTCTTTCGGAGTCGGTTTCATTTTGCTTTTTGCGCTTACGGGTATACCCAGTGTTTTAATTATTTCGCAACTTCTTCTATACGCCGCGATAATTTTCGCTATCGTGAGTTTAATTACCTACAGTATTTAGCCAACTAGCCTGTGGATATCTCTTGACATATACCCCCTGGGGGGTATTCTTGTTATATATGAAATATATTAAGGATAAAAATAAGAGCGCTGTTGTTCGTCGGCTTAAACTTATTGAAGGTCAGGTGAGAGGACTTCAAAAAATGGTGGAGAGTAATACTTATTGTATTGATGTGATAACGCAAACCTCCGCCGTGAAACAGGGGCTTTCAAATGTAGAAGATTTATTGCTTGAAAATCATTTGAGCGGCTGTATTCTTCCACAAGTTAAAGCGGGGGAGGTGAAAAAAGCCAAGAACGAAATCCTTAAGGTCTATAAACTTAAAAGAAAATAAACATGCGCACAGAAACCTATGGAGTAAAGGGAATGCATTGCGCTTCGTGCTCCGCTATTATTGAAAAAACCTTTAAGAAGGTTGATGGAGTGCATTCGGTTGAAGTTAACTATGGCACGGAAAAAGCCAAAATTTCCTTTGATGAATCAAAAGTAAATTCGCACAATCTGTCCAAGCGCATTGAACCCTTAGGGTACTCGCTAGAAGTTTCAACCGCTGCGGAAATGGGCATGTCGGAGAGCGAACATGCCGCGCACCTCGGATTAAATCAGTCAAAAAAAGAAAAATTGGCTGAAATCGCCGGTATGAAAACAAAGATTGCGACCGCCGTTCCAATAGCGTTATTTAGCATCTTTGTCATGGGTTGGGATATTTTTGCCAAATTCGGAACCGTCTCTAAGATGTCCACTACTACGTACGAATTTGTACATCACCTTTTGCCAATCCTTGCGACGTACATACTTTTCATAGTCGGCAAGCCCTACCTCTTGGGCTTCTATCGTTTTCTGCGTTATGGCAAGGCAAATATGGATACACTTATCGGCATAGGTACCTCAGTTGCGTATTTTTATAGTTTTATCATCCAAGCTTTTGAAGAATCGCTCCGGCCATTTATAAATATTGAAAATACTTATTATGATGTGACGATTATTGTCATAACCTTCATCGCCCTAGGTAAGTATCTTGAGGCGCGTTCAAAATTAAAAACCGGAGATGCTATAGAAAAACTTTTAAACCTCCAAGCCAAGACAGCGCTTGTAATCCGTAATGGGAAAGAACAAGAAACACCGGTTGATCAAGTTGTTCATAATGATCTCATTATTATAAAACCCGGTGCCAAAATTCCCGTTGACGGCATCATTATCGAAGGCAGTTCATTTATTGATGAGGCAATGGTGACCGGTGAGCCGATGCCGGCTGGGAAACAAATTGGAGATACGGTTATTGCCGGGACGATTAATACCACCGGCTCGTTTACTTTCAAAGCTACGAAAGTCGGCTCAGAAACCTTGCTCGCACATATTATTAAAATGGTGGAGGAAGCACAGGGTAGCCGTGCGCCAATTCAGGCCTTGGCTGATAAAATATCGAGTGTATTTGTTCCGATTGTTTTAGCGCTCTCTTTCATAACTCTCGGCGTCTGGCTAATTGTCGGGACACAATACCTCGGTTTCTCTCAGGCTTTGTCTTACGGACTCACGGCCTTTGTAGGAATTCTTGTCATTGCGTGTCCGTGCGCTTTGGGCCTTGCTACTCCAACCGCAATCATTGTGGGTGTCGGCAAGGGAGCGCGAGAAGGAATACTTATCAAAGATGCGGCAACTCTTGAGAAACTTTATAGAATAGACACGGTTGTTGCGGACAAAACCGGCACTCTTACCCAAGGGAAGCCGCAATTAACAGATATTATCGTTTTTGATGACGATCAACGTGCAGAAATTATTAGCCTTGCCGCTTCATTGGAGCAGAAATCAGAGCATCCTTTAGCGCTGGCCATACTGCAATATGCCGCAAGTCTCGATCAGAAATCGTCGCACCCGCTTGATAAAGCGATTACGGATGAAGTGGTGAAAGAAAAAATTAAACTTTATGAATTGGAAGATTTCAAAGCTATTCCCGGAAAGGGTTTGCGAGGGTTTTTGAAAATCCAATCCCAAAGAACCGAGGCGTATTTAGGGAACCGATCTTTAATGGCCGACATTGGTCTCGATATGTCTCCTTATGAAGATGCTGTTGCCAAACTTGAAAACGAAGGTAAGACGGTAATGATTCTTGCTGTTGATAAAAAAATCAAAGGCGCGCTTGCTGTTGCCGATGTGATAAAGAAAGAATCAATTGAAGCAGTACGCGCGTTAAAAAAGAACAACATAGATGTTTGGATGATCACTGGAGACAATGACCGTACTGCTCGGGCTATCGCTGCGCAAGCAGGCATAAGCAATGTAATGAGTGAAGTATTGCCTGACAAGAAGTCGGAAAAAGTTCGCGAACTTCAAAATCAAGGAAAGGTTGTAGCAATGATTGGTGACGGCATAAACGATGCGCCAGCGCTCGCTCAAGCCGATGTCGGTATCGCTATGGGCACGGGCACTGATGTCGCGATCGAAACAGCGGGCATCACGCTTTTACACGGCGATATTTCAAAACTTGTTAAAACGATTAAACTTTCAAAGATGACTATGCGCGGAATCAAACAAAATCTTTTCTGGGCTTTTATCTACAATATCGTTGGCATTCCAGTCGCCGCTGGAGTGTTTTACCCTGTATTTGGCTGGTTACTCTCGCCGGTGTTTGCTGGATTTGCTATGGCCATGTCGAGCGTGTCGGTGGTTACAAATTCATTGCGCATCAAGGGTAAAAGATTATAGAATAAATATTATTATGATGTACGGACTATATAATAGTTACTGGGGGTGGGGAGGCGGAATTATGATGATAGTATTCTGGGTTTTGGTTATTTTTCTGATTGTGTGGATTGTGCGCGAGGCGGGCGGAAAGAATAACCATTCAAAGCCGAACGCTCTTGAAATTCTCAAGGAACGCTATGCTAAAGGCGAGATTAATAAGAAAGAGTTTGAAGAAAAGAAAAAGGATTTAGATAATTGATATATGTTGTCTCTATCAAAGAAAATTATCGCTTTACTCATTCTATTATCGTTTGTAGTAATCGTGCTTTTTAGTCTTGTGGTAATGACGCACGAACCGAATGGAAATATGTCAAAAGGCTGCCCATTTTTAGCAATGGGCGCATCGCTTTGTCCTCAGAATGCTGCGGCCATGATTCTACATCAAATTTCTTTTTATCAGTCATTTGTTAATATCCCTATAGGTTTTGGTACCACGCTGCTTATCATTTCTTTGATTCTTGCGGCGGTTTCGGTTTTTGTGAATCGCCTTGGCCCATTCCAACTAAAACCGTTAGTACACATCGGAGTTCCTTGTGGTAGTCCGACCAACGCGTTGTATGAGAAAAAGATAACGCGCTGGCTGGCTTTGCACGAAAATAGTCCCGGTAATTTATAAGACGCACAATATAAAATCGTTTGTCGAACGTATTTTATATTGCGCGTCTATAATCCCTTAAGTAAGGGATTATTTGTTTTCTGATTAGTTAAAATTATTATGAAAAAAACATTTATTATTGGAACAATTACGGTGTTGGGGCTCACCGGTCTCATTTTATGGGGTCGGAGTGGCCAAACCATCAAGACCTCCCAGTATCTGGGGACGATAAGCGCTCTTACAACACCGGAAACATTGTATGACTTTGGAACCATATCTATGAAAAATGGATTGGTTAACCACGTGTTTAAAGTCACCAATTCCTCGGATAAGGACATCTACATAAAAAAAATCAGTACCTCGTGCATGTGCACCAGCGCGTATGTGGTGAGCGCGAAGGGGGCGAAGGGACCGTTCGGTATGGAAGGCATGGGGTATCTTCCGCCAGCTAACGAAACTATTAGGGCCGGAGAATCGTTGGATGTAAAGGTCGTATATGATCCGAATGCTCACGGACCAGCTGGCGTCGGGTTTATTGATCGGCTTGTTTATCTCGCCGATGCTTCGGGGAAAACATTGCAGCTTGAAATAAAAGCGGTAGTGACTCCATAGAGGCCATGAAACGAATAACAAAGATATTTATTGTTGCGGTGGTTATTATCGCGGGGATAATATTCTTGAAGTATAGTCCGGTAACCTCTTCGCTTGTCTGGAATTTGAGTAATAAGGGCGCATGGCTTTTGCCGCTTGTTTTGATCTCCGCGCTTCTTGATAGCATCCATCCATGCTCGTTCTCAATCCTTCTTATCACGATCGCGTTTTTGTTTGGCATGCAGATGACGAGGAAAAGAATTCTCCAGATAGGCGGAACATACATTGCCGGAATTTTCATGGCTTATTTCTTGATTGGATTAGGCATTCTTAAGGTTCTGCACTTGTTCAATACGCCCCACTTTATGGGCAAGCTTGGAGCAACGATTCTTATCGTCTTCGGGGCGTTGAATATCCTGAACGAGCTTTTTCCGAAATTTCCAATCAAGCTAAAAATTCCAACAGTCTCCCATATTGCAATGGGACGCCTGATGGAACGCGCATCTTTCCCGGCCGCCTTTGGCTTGGGTCTCTTGGTCGGAATCTGCCAATTCCCGTGCATGGGCGGGCCGTATCTTATGGTAATCGGCCTTCTGCGCGACCAAGTCACTTATTTAAGCGGATTTGGCTACTTGATGCTCTACAATCTGATCCTTATCTTGCCGCTTGCAGCGGTGCTATGGATAGCGGCGGACAAAATAATTGTAGATAAAGTACAGGAATGGAAAAGAACTAATATGAAGGGAGTGCAGTTCTGGGCCGGCCTTGCTATGATCATTATCGGCATCTTAATTTTCTTCATCTAATAAATTCATGAACACAAAAACATTAACAATAGACGAATTTCTCGCTAAAATAGAATCGCTTAAAGAGAAGGCCGGAGTTGATCTTTCAACTGCCGAAGACTTGAGCTTGGCCGTTATGAATCTGATCAGCCTGGAAGAGCATTTTTTCTTTACTGGTGTAAAAACGAAAAAAGACGAGTATTTTAACACCTCCAATGAAATTCGGAGTCTTAGAAAAGATCTCTTGGCAAAACTTATGCCGAGTCACGAAGGAGAAACATGGTGCATATCCAAACATCTGCTCTCCGCCACAATGCGCCTAATTGAGGTAGGTAATAAATTGCAGTCCGAAGGTAAAAAAAATGAAGCAAAAGAAATGTTTGAGAAAGCCTATAAGGTTTATTCAATCTTTTGGGCTCTCAAATTAAAACTAATAAACAGTCGATTGATAAAAAATACGGCAAGGGGCAGTTCTCAATTAGAGGACTTGGTTAACAAACTCGCTGATTGCTGTGACGAGTAAAAAAAATAAATTATAAACATGGAAAACAAAACAACAGAAAGATATCTTATTCCCGCAAGTATTCTGATTTCTTCGATTCTTATCGCCAGTTCTTGGGTGTATTCGGCGGGAGTAAAATCCGGAACGCAATCAAAAGCGGGTATCGTATCCAGTAAGGAAAAACTGGTGTCAGAATTAGAAGAAAAAGTTTTGCCATTCGAGGGAGTAACATTGCCGGTAGTGTGGGGAGGACTTGGAGCGAGATTGGTAAGTGACGGCGTTATAGATGCGGCTAAATTGAAAAATCTCTATGAGCAAAGAGGGTCTTTTACCGATGAATATAAAAATCTGCTTCTTGGAAACAATAACGGCAAACTAAAAATGACCGGTGATAACGCCGGCTATCTGCTCAATCTACTTTGGGCTCTTGGTCTTGCAAATAAAAATACTATTTTGGAAACTGGCGAAATGGCGGATCCAAAATATGGAGGGGCGCAAAATTTTGCCTCTACTGGCGGTTGGACCATCGCTAAGGGCAGTCCGATGGATCACTACAGCCGCCACGTGCTCTTTGAGTTGACGCCGGAACAGCAGGCTCTCGTGGATAAAGTATCAAGGGGCATATATCGGCCATGCTGCGGTAATTCAACTCATTTTCCAGATTGTAACCACGGAATGGCTATGTTGGGACTTTTAGAATTAATGGCTTCTCAAGGTGTAAGCGAGCAGGACATGTGGAAAACCGCATTGGTAGTAAATTCATACTGGTTTCCAGATACCTATCTAACGATTGCAACATATATGAAAGACAAGGGGATTGATTGGCAGAATGTGAATCCGCAGGAGGTTCTTGGGGCCAACTACTCCAGCGCGTCTGGTTATGCGCGTATATCATCGCAGGTTGTTGCGCCGAATAACTCGCGGGGCGGAAGCGGATGCGGCGTGGATGCCGGACAACCGGCTCCCGCTCCTCAAAGACAGCAGGGCGGTTGCGGAATCTGATCAATGAAAAAATAATAAAAGGTCGGAACAATTAAAAAATATTAGCTATAAATTGTATGAACCAAAACTTGGGAAAATTAGATAGAATCTTACGATTTTCATTGGCATTTTGGTGGCTTGGTCCTTGGGCTCCAAGTTATGATCTCGCATGGGCAGATTCTCTAATCGCCTTTGTTGGCTGGATTGCGCTCGTAGAGAGTTTTGTTGGATGGTGTGGGCTCCATCGTTTGTTTGAGATAGATAATAAAAATCAATAAAAGGCGTGTTGCTGTTTCCGGACATTCGTCCGTTGGTTTATTTATCACGCTCTTTAATAAATAGAGAATTTGATGGTATAGTGGTCATTAAATGACTAATCCAGACCAGAAAACATATACATTCCATGTTAATGGTATGCATTGCAGGGCGTGTGTCATTCTGGTTGAAAGTGAACTTGGCGATGTATCCGAGATTTCTAAAGCAAGGGCATCGCTCGGCGATTTAAGCGTTGAAGTAACCGGTGAATTCGGAGATAAGTCCCAAGATCATGTGGCAAACGACTTAAGCGAGGTATTAAAACCTCACGGCTACACCCTTTCTTTAGAAAAACAGAGGCATTCGGCAAAGTGGTCTGATTTCAAATTGGCAATTCCAATTTCTGCGGGATTTATAATATTTTTTATAATTTTGCAGAAACTCGGCATTGTTAATCTTATTAATACTTCTAATGTCGGTTATGGCACGGCTTTTATTATCGGTCTTATTGCCTCCGTTTCCACATGCATGGCGGTTGTTGGGGGATTAGTGCTTTCAATGTCCGCCAATTTTGCAAAAGAGGGAGACAAAGTCCGACCGCAAATCTTGTTTCATGTTGGCAGGTTAATTGCGTTTCTTGTTTTGGGCGGAGCAATCGGCGCGCTTGGTTCGGCTTTCCAGCTCGGCGCAACAGGCGCATTTATACTTAGTCTTGTGGTCGCCATCGTTCTTCTTGTTTTGGGCGTTAATCTTTTGGACGTATTTCCGTGGGCAAAAAGGTTACAGCCCACAATTCCGGGTTTTATAGGTAAGCGAGTACATGGTCTTAAAAATGTTAACCACACGCTTACCCCGTTTTTGGTCGGTGTCGCAACTTTTTTCTTGCCGTGCGGTTTTACCCAGTCCATGCAGATATATACTCTTTCTACCGGTAATTTTTGGACGGGCGCGCTCATAATGTTTACTTTTGCCTTGGGCACCCTTCCTGTCCTTTCACTTTTGAGTTTCAGCTCGCTCGGTATTCATAAAAGCGCCCAATCTGGAGTGTTCTTCAAAACGGCGGGGCTTGTTGTTATATTTTTCGGAATATTCAATCTTATAAATGCGCTCGTTTCCGCTGGAATCATTCCGCCCATATTCAGCTTCTGATAAGATATAAATAATCACATGAAACCATTCTTAATATTTTCCTTAGTTATATCAGCCGCCTTAATCGGAGGAGCGATGATATATGCTGGCGGAGTTAATGGCGGGGGGGTTTCGGTTGGGAATGGAGATAATGTAAGCATTGTTGACGGAAAACAGATAATTTCTATAAATGCCAAAGGCGGTTATTTTCCGAGGATGACAATTGCAAAAGCGGGGATACCCACGGTTATAAAAATGAATACTCGAGGCACTTTTGATTGTTCGGCTGCTTTAACAATTCCAAACTTGAGTTATCGCAAAGTTCTCCCGCCTTCGGGCGAGACTCTCATTGATGTCCCGCCACAGCAGGTCGGCACGAGCATGAGGGGATTGTGCGGGATGGGAATGTATAATTTCACCGTTAATTTTAATTAAGATAAGTAAACCAAAAAGCGGCTTGATGTTATCTCGCCGCTCAATTAATTGGGGGTCAGAGCGACCTTAAAAGTTTCATAGCTGCTCTATCGGCTCTCTCCAAGCTTTGAGGCGTGATGCCCTCTCTTGCAAGCTCGGCTCTTTTTACAAAAACAGGGAAAAAACCAGAGTCGGGGATAGGGCGGCCTTTTATATCTAGCGCGACTTGCCCGCGGCGTTTGGTCTTCCACCCGATACATTCCCAACCACTTTTCCAGACAGTGTGTTCGCCGATAGTTATTGGAACGACTTCGTCATCAGCGTTTGTGAGAAAAATCTCGCCCTTTCTGATTTCTGGATGACCTGTGTATCGCGATGTCTTACGACGCTTTGCAGCTTTTCTTGCCACAATTCCTCCGTTCAAGGCGTTTAGATTACTGCGGGCAATAATACAATAATTATATTGATAAGTCAATTATTCTCATTTTTTCTAAAGATTGATGTTGATAAAAATATAGAAATGAGATATTAGTTAACGAATGGGCATAGAAAGTTTTAAGCAACCAACAACGCCAGAATCAGAAGGCGTTCCTCCCGAAGAAGCTTCTAAAGGTATAGAGGGTAATTCGGCTGAAGAAGCTGTTGCAAAAAAAGAGATCAGCCCTACTCAAAAGGTTATTGAAAAGACAGAACAGAGTATTAGGATTTTATCCACCCTTTGGGATAAAAGGTTTGAGGTTTTAAATCAATATTATAAGGAAAGAAATAAAAAGCGGTTTAGTGTTAAATCGGACGAATCTATTAGTTCGGAGATAAAAGACATACTTTCCCAACTCGCCCCGATAAATGCGCGAGAAGAAAAGGTTGTTGAAATTTTGGAACAAGGCGCGGCCTCGGGAGCAGAGATATTACAGAATGTTCCCGAGTCGACAGAAGAAACTTTAGAGGCTAGAGAAGCGGTTTCCGAATTTAATGAAAAAACAGCCCTAGCTTCAAAAATTATTGAAAGATATAGCGAGCTGATTTCATCGCATGAAGATATTTTAAAAATTGAGAAGGAATTGATTGAGTCTCCCGATGAATCAAAGATGGAATTGTATCTGAAAAGGATGGGCATGTTTAGTGCCGAGTTTAAGGTTATGGATAAAGGAGAGATTGAGGGGTTAAAAAAATACTTCAGCGATATTGAAAGTGATTTGCAGAAAGTCGAAGAGGCCCGCAAACAGGGCAAGCCATTAGAGCATTTGAAACAAAGCGTGGTGTCCGCTGTTGTGCGAGTAGCTGTCGCAAACATGATAGCTGGTCTTGTTATTGGTAATCCGTTTGAAAACCCTTATTTTTGGCAGCTCACTGCCGCAACAGTTCCGTCAGTCTTGGCAGTAAATTATGTTGATTATTATTTTAAAATTTTCACCAAAATAACGCAGCGTTTAAATAAGCTTGGCAGTTAGGCTTTGCGATATTCGGCTTGATAATATAGTATTTTAAAAAACTGGAGGGTTCGCATACTCCCGATTTATCCAAGAGCGAAGCGATTGGTTTTAAATCGCAGTCCTGAGCAAGAGCGAATGGGGGGGTCTAGGTCGTTCGTTTTCGGTAGTTTTATAATATAAATTGTCTTCAGCGCGGAGGGGTCGCATAGTGGTCTAGTGCACCATGTTGGAAACATGGCGTGGGGAAACCCACCGCGAGTTCGAATCTCGCCCCCTCCGCGCTGTAGGAAATAGATGAATAAGGATAAGGGGCCATACCGAGTTTTAAGCGCGTTAGAGAGTCATTTCTTGAAACCCTGAGAACAAACTCCAGGACAAATTTGTTATATTGCGAACCGAGGTTTATTGTGGTAGTCTTAAATTATAATAATATGAAATTTGAATCACCGCAAGAAAACTCTGAAGTAAAGCCAATCAAAAAAGGTAAATTTAGCAGGACACTGCGCAGGATTGGTATTGCGGCTGGTCTTATGGCTGGAGGAGCGGGAGCTATTGAGGGGGTGGAAAAGATTGTAGACACTCCAGATTCTTCTAACACCACTGAGGTGTCAGCCATCAAAGAAGCGATGGAGGATTTGAAATATGAAATAAAAGAAACGGAAAGTCTCATGAAGATCTATTCGGATTTAGTGGATATGGATTTAGGGGACATGAAAAACCAAAGCGAGTTAAAAAAAAGATATTCAAAAAGCCAGCTTGAGGCAATACAGGTTGATATAAAGAGAATTCTTCAGAATATTAGAAACGCTGCCGTTAACTTCCCAAGCGGTGACGTGGCTATTCTTGGGAATCTGCACTCAGCAGGACTTGAAAAGGAATTATACGAACTGAATCGAAATATCTCAGCTCTACTCGGACAATAACAAAAGCTGTCAATTCAGTTGAGTTGATGTTCTAGCTTAGGAAGAAGCTCAACGGCTTCTTGAATAATTCTGCAAAAATGTCCCTCAAAGAATTGAAACGCTTTATGGTACACAAATTACCAGTGGATTTACAAAAAGCCATTACCTCCAACTCATCCGTGCGAGCATTATGGGAAGACATCACGCCACTCGCGCGCAATGAGTGGATTTGTTGGGTCATCTCCGGCAAAAAAGCAGAGACGAGAGATATCCGCATCAAGAAAGCGCTTTCAAAAATGAAGGGCGGAATGCGCAGGCCTTGTTGCTGGGGCGGTTGCATTCATCGTTAAAATAAATTGATAAAATAATTTTTATGAATATTGAAATATCACAGAGAATCGAAGGTGCAAAAAGAGCAAAAGGACTAACTGTTGTTATTGACGTTTTTCGTGCTTTCTCCACCGCTTGCTACGTCATTGGCCGAGGAGCAGAAAAAATAATTCCTGTTGGCGATATAGAAGTTGCATATCGATTAAAAAAAGAAAATCCCAGTTTTGTTCTAATGGGAGAACGTAAAGGCCAAATTCAGCCCGGATTTGATTTTGGAAATTCGCCATTTCAAATTAGTGACCTTGATTTTAGCGGTAAAACAGTTGTTCACACTACAAGTGCCGGGACACAAGGAATAGCAAATGCTAAAAATGCGGAAGAAATATTGACTGGAAGTTTCGTAAACGCGGGGGCAATTATCGATTACATCAGATCAAAAAATCCCGAAAATATTTCTCTGGTTTGCACTGGAACGGCAAATGAAACTATTTTAGATGAAGACGCAGTATGTGCCCACTACATAAAAAATGCTTTGCTGGGGAAACCCGATGATTTTATGAAAATTGTTGATCATCTAAAAACAGAGGGATTTGCCAAACATTTTTTTGACCCGAAGAGAAAATCTCATCCCGCAGAAGATTTTGATTTATGTATGACGCTCGACAAATTTGAATTTATTTTGAAAGCTGAACCATACAAAGATAATTTAGTTTATTTGAAAAAGATTGAATTGAAAGAATTTGCCGCCAAATAAAAACTTGATAAAATAACGCTAATTATAAAAGGTCGATATTAATAATTAAGTTTGAAGGAGGTGAAAAAATATGAAATCCATAGAAACAAAAAGTCTAAATTCCCCGGACCAAACAACAACGCCATTTGAGAAAGGGAAAATCGAAACCGTGACTGTTGCCGGCGTTACTCTGCTGCGGGAAACACTTCAGCCTGGCTGGAAATGGTCGGAGCACGTAAAACCTGTAGCCAAAACCGACAGTTGCCAAAAACGCCATCTGAAGTACATTATCTCGGGAAGGCAAAAAATAGTGATGGATGATGGTACGGAAGTGGAGTTGGCACCTGGTGATTTCGCAGTGATTGAGCCAGGACATAATGCGTGGGTCGTAGGCGATGAGCCAAATGTACTACTTGAGATGGCGGCTATTGAAAAACCCGCCAAATAGTTTGTCTTGAATTTGCCGCCAAAGAAAAACTTGTTCCCGTTTTGTCTGAGCGAAACGAAGTTACAAAACGCAATCCCACCTTCTAAAAATTTTAAATAAGTGGCGGGAAAATCGTCCTTGAAGCGGCAACTTGCCGCTTCTTGACTTTTTTGAGCAAAACCTAGATATTGTGCTTAGATAAAATCAAGCAGTCCTTTGAAAAGAGGAACATCGAATAATGACTACAGGCTCTGTAATTGACCGCCTCGCAGAAGCGACTGGCGACAGGCTTCACTGGGACGATCCAGGCATGGACGACTTTGAGGCGGGCTGGAAAGAATTTCCTCTCGGTACTCGCGTTGAAGTCAGAGCAGCGAACGATGTTTGGCGGAAGGGAACAATCGTCGAGACAATTCGCGAGAATGACCGAGGAATCACGGTTGACTGCGATGAGAAGTGGCACAACAACAAAAAGTTCTACGGCGGCCGTGGCGCAACCGTCATGGTTTACATGAACACCCGTCGTGGCATCCTCTCAAATCTTCGCAAGATCAATGAGCCTCGTCGCAAAGTCGTAATCCCTCATCGCGAACCGGTCAAGCTCAAGGGCAAGAGTGCTGAGCTTCTCAAGGTTGCCGAGATTGCTGTTCAACACTCCGGCGGTCGCCTTCGTCTCGCGTTCAATGAGGAAGACAAGAGTGAGGGGTTCGTGGGTAGTGCCGCGCGTTTTCTCAAACTCGATGGAAAGCGATTTGGTCGCGACATAGAACTTTACGGATTCATGGGCGATGACATCGCTGGCTGGCAGGAGACCCTCGTGATGTTTCTCGAAGAGATTCTTCTCCCGCTCAAGGGCGAGCTCCCCGAAAGCTACGTCAAGGCAGGTGAAGCGCTCCGCACGTTCGGCGAAAAGGTCTACCCAGAAAACATCCTCCAATGGTGGCGCGATCTGTTCTAGGAACACGTGAGGTTGAGCTCAACGGAGCAGGCGAGAGAAATCTTTCCTGCTCCTTTTTTGATACAATTTAATAAAAATGAACTCTCAAAAAATTAAATCAGC
>JBBTYZ010000036.1:0-9254 GCA_038061595.1 Patescibacteria group bacterium
GATTATTTTGAAAAGCGTTGATTTGCCTACGTTGGGCAAACCAACTATGCCTATGGATAACTTCATAAATGGAGTTTAAATCATTTACTCCTTGGGAAGCAAATTTAAAATAATAACCCTAGCTCAAATGTTCGTCCACAAGCTTATGGACTTTAGAGACTAACTCGTTGAGATCTATTCCTTTCTCAACGAAATCCAAAGCTCCTAAGTGCCTGGCGGTGTCTTGGGTCATCTTCATCGCTGACCAATCGTTGAAAGAACTTATTATTATTACCTTTGTGCCTGTCGTCTCTGGATCGCTGTTAAGTTTTTTTAGAGCCTCAAAACCATCCATTATCGGCATGCGCAGATCCATAAGGATTAAATCTGGTTTTTCTTTTTTTGCCAGATCACAACAGTCTTTGCCGTTATAAGCTTTGATGATAGAGAAACCGGCTGAAGAAAGTTTTGTACTAAAAAGACTGATGATTGAGGGGTCATCATCTACTAATAAAACAAGCGGCGGTTTGTGCATATTGAAATTATATCAGATAAAATCTTAAAAGTTCTTTTGACCAAATAGGGTCTGCGTAGTCAAAACCAATCATTACTTGACTTTTTAATATAAAATGTTGTATAATATCTCTTAGCGCATTACAAAACCACACAAACGAGGAGGGTGTCAGATGAAATTCGTGATAGCGATGGTATTCGGACTGACACTACTTCTACAGAGTGTCGCTCATCCGCAACAGAAGAAAGGATCGCTCTACGGTTGGGTCGTCGTCGTAGATCCGGGCCATGGCGGCGCAGACCCCGGTTCTTCCCGCATCCTTCGCGGCGAACGCGTTACTGAGAATGAATACGTCTATGACGTTTCTCTCAGAGTTCAACGCCTCATCCGCGAACGCCAAGGCCTCGCCCTCCTCACCACGAAAAACGGCGGCGGCGAGCAGAACGCTTCGCCGTCTAAGATTGTCGTTGACCGCCGGGACGAACGATTCGCCCTCGATGGCACGCTAGTCAGGGCTGGTAAGTCCGGCTTGAGCAAGCGCGTGGAATTCGGCAACCAGGTGAGCCGCAGATACCCGAAACATCGCCAGGCATGGATTTCCATTCACTTTGATGTGGTGGGCTCCTCCTCCGATGTCCAAGGAATAAGAATCATCTCTGCAGATAGCTCATCGCGCTTCGTCGCGGCCCTTGAGAGCACTTTTCGGAGAGTCGGCCGGTTGAGAGAAAAACATCCGGTGGTTGAGAGCGGCGACGACGCTCATGGAATCCGGAATCTCTATGTCCTTCGTTCGGTAAACCGAATCAAAGACAGAGTTCTCATCGAACTAGGCAACTTCCTGAACGATGATGATCTCTGGAGAATCCGGAATCCAGAAGTGCGGGAGCTTTACGCCAAGGAGATTGCAAGTGCCTTGGAACGGTACTAGCTGCCGCTTAAGCCTCGCGTAGAAAAGCCTCGTGCTTCATTCTGCGCGAGGCTTTTTTATTTTACCTACAAAAGTCTGCGGACTTCTTCAATAACATCTTTCGGTATCGGATCTCTTTCAGTGCTCTTGCCTGGGTAGCGCCAAGTAGTGATGATTCTTAATTTTGGTTTTGAAATTTTATACATCACCCAAATTTCCTGATATCTTTTCGTGCCGGCTGGCTGCATAACGGCGATGGTATTTGGAACTACTCCTTCTTCCAAACGTTTTGGAAATCTTATTATTCTTTTTATTCTCCCCTCGCTTATTCCGTAAAACATCATCTTCTGGAACGCATGTGCCGTCCAAGAATATTTTTTATCGTTTACGGGTGACTTAAACATCCTCTGGCTTTCTTTCGTACAGGCCAGTAAGCATCGTTTGGGACAATATATGATTTCCCATTTCCCTCTCCACGTCTGCTTTCGTTGCTCCTTCCTCAAGCTTCAAAAGAGAATCAAGAACATAAAGTTTGAATCTGTAATGATGCGCCGCATTCCCACGAAGCGGACAAGGTCCACCGTAATTTAATTTACCAAAACTGTTTTTGCCCTTCACAGCACCTGAAGGTAAACTATCTTCCGGTATGTAATGAGTTTTAGGGTCAATATTGAATAACACCCAATGATCCCAGATAACACCACCGGTCGCATCCGGATCATCAATAATAAAGACCAGGCTTTTTGCTTCTGCTGGAACATTCAACATTTCAATTAATGGATTAACGTTGTCTCCATCACAAGTATGCTTCACTGGAATCACGGCATTATTTTTGAAATTGGATTTTAGAGTTAATTCTCCCATTGGTTTTATTCTGGCAAAAAAGCGCCTTTTTGATAAATATTCGACGCATTCCATATCATAAACCCGTTTATGGCCTCAGGCGTAGTTGATGCGGAATCATATGTTGCCTTTATCTGCGCACGAACCATTTCTGGAGTATAGTCTGCCCCCAAATCAAAATCTTGTAACCAGGGGCGGAGCTTGGCAAGCGACGGAGTGGAAGACGATTTGGCCAATAATGTTATGCGCAGGTCGTTTAAACGTCTTACTGCGGTCGATATTGAATCATAAACAACTTCATACGGATGGGCTCCCGGATTAGAAAAATTTAAATAACCTCTGGTGTAATGCGACGGGTAAACCATTGGCGAAACGTAATCAAAATTTTTATATGCGTGCTCAATTATTTGCCCTATGCCCAAATCGTTATAAAGCACGGTGGTGTAACCAAACAAGTCGGCTGAAATCTTTGTACCCAAGAGTGCATTCCTAAGATAAGAGAAAAAGGAAAGAATAGAGTAGGATTTGGAAGTTTGCCCATCCCAAAATGTGTAATCAAGGTCGTCCACCGCACCGTCAGAAGGAAATCTGATGTAGTCAAAATTAATCTCATCAAATCCGCGCAAGGCCGCATCTTTTGCAATCGCGATGTTATAATCCCAAACCTCCCGACTCATGGGATCCATCCAAGAGAGACCTTTATTATCTTTCCAAGTAAGACCTGTTTTCTTGCTTTTTACGGCGAGATCCGGACGCGCAAGTGCGAATCGAGGATCCTGAAATACAGTGAGGCGAGCAATCACATAAATATTATTTTTATGGAGTTTGTAAATGAGCTCATCTAGGTCTGGAATTTTTATCTCAACTGCTTTGTATTTTATAACGTCCGGAACTTGTATATCGTAGGCGATATATCCGGAATAATCTTTGATATCAACGACAAGAGCATTAAGTTCTGTGGTTTTAATTAAATCTATAAAATAGTCCATCTTCTTAGTACTCCCCCCAGACCAACCTGTGGCATAAACAGCTTTTATTTCTTTGGGGGGGTTCGCTAAGGGTTTCAAAAATTCTGCCATTGGATCAACGACAACGGCGGGCAAAACCTCATCAACTTGCACAACGTCACTTTTTTTAATTAAAAAAAGCGCAGTTATGGAAACTGCTATTATTACGAGGAAAATCGCTAGTTGGCGTGGCATAAATACTGGGTGTTCTCTGAACAAATACAGCAAGACATTGGATTTGTTCAGAGAGCACCTTATAATAGAGTTTAATGAGTATAGCTATTTATCGCAAATATAGACCATCTACTTTTGATGAACTTTTAGGGCAGGAAATTGTCGTGAGGATACTTAAGGAAGCTAGTCGTGAAAACCGATTCGCTCACGCGTACCTTCTCGCCGGCCCAAGAGGCACGGGGAAAACAACAACGGCAAGATTAATCGCCAAAATAGTTAATTGCGAAGCGCGGGCAAAAGACGCAAGCGTTAGAGCCAAGGGCGAGCCATGCAATAAATGCTCCGCCTGTGAATCCATAAATAACGGTTTGGCCCTTGATGTTATGGAGATTGACGCGGCCTCGAATCGTGGCATAGACGAGATAAGAAATCTAAAAGAATCTGTCCGCGTCTCCCCTTCTTCGCTACAATATAAAGTTTTTATAATTGACGAGGCGCACATGTTAACCAAAGACGCCTGGAACGCTCTTTTAAAAACCTTAGAAGAGCCGCCGGATAAGGTGATAATGATTTTGGCAACGACCGAAGCGGAAAAAGTGCCAGCAACGATTGCATCGCGTACACAGCAATTCTATTTCAAGAAAGTCAGCTTGATGGAGATAGTTAAAAAACTGAAAGACATAGCCGGTAAAGAGAAGATAAAAATATCGAATGAAGCATTGGACTTAATCGCTTCGGCTGCCGAAGGAAGTTTTCGGGATTCGGAATCACTCTTAAACCAATTGATTTCTTTTAGTAGCAATGAAATATCGATTCATGATGTGGAAAAAACTCTTGGGAAAATCGGGTTTGATAAATTGAGTAAATTTGCGGGTTTTCTTTTGGAAAATGACCTCCAAGGATCCTTAAAATCTCTTTCTGAAATACAAGATCAAGGATACAACTTGTCACAATTCACAAAAGACCTCATCCAATACTTGAGACGTGCAGCTGTTCTAAAATTCAATCCCGAAATGAAAGACTCGTTCCGAAACGAACTGATGGAAGATCATTTAAAAAAACTTATTACGAATGCTTCCAAGTTTGGCGATTCACATATCAACCTTTTAAAATCTCTTATAAACGCTTATGGGCAAATGCGCTACAGTCAATTCCCCATAATTCCGCTTGAGGTTGCAATAATTGAGGGACTAAAAAAATCCGCCTAAAAGGCGGATTTTTTATTTCGTACCTAAATATTTATCGGCTAACTGAGATTGTTTCGCTTAATTCTGCTGATGGAGCAGAAACGGTAATCCTTCCAGTTGTAGCATCCCTACCTACGAAATAACCGGAATCGTAATCTGTGTTGTCAGTATAATGCGCGCCAGTTGCGCTCGGATCATACGGCATTACAGAAACATATGTCGGTACGAGACATGGAGCTACATCATAGGTGCTCGTAGACATTTTTGTTGATGTAGCCGGAACAATTCCTGCCGCACAACCCGTCTGGAAAATTCCCCTATTATCCGCCATCCTTTGGCCAACCGCATTCAAGATAGTGTTAACATTGCTCCATCTCTGGGTATTCCTTGCTTGAGCGAATTGACGGGCTGGATTCAAGGCAACGATAACGACACCTGCCAAAACAGCAATGATGCCGATAACGACCAATAGTTCTATAAGAGTGAAACCGCTATTTAACCCTCTCTTGCCGCTAATTAATTTGTGTTTTTGCATTTTTATTCAATATTCTAGTTTCGACCTTGTTATAAGATGAATAATATCATATTTCCCCATACACTTATCCACACCAGAAAACCTAATATTCCTCTTCGGATATAGTTTTTAACGTCGTGCCGTTTATAGTGAGCCTTACATTGGTGTTTTTATTGCTTACGGTAGAGGTGGCTTGGATTATCTTGTTTGGTCCCTGCGTTTGAATAGGTAATATATAACAACTAGAACTCGCTATAGCCTTAAGTTCTCCCCCTGCGTAAGAACTATTAAGTGATATTTGAAGGCGGGCATACTCTAAACACCCACGAGCGACTTCGCGCGAAATACTTTTCATCTCGGCATTCTCCGTATCAAACCGCCCCAGAAAATTACTACTTGAAAACACAAGCGCAATAACTGTTAAGATGGCAGTTATAATAATCGCACTTATTATCGCTATATAACCCCGCCTGCCCAAGGGCAGGCTTCTCTCTTTTTTATTGTGATAATGCATAAAAAAATGTACTTGTTGAAACCAAGTTGGGATATATAGAACTTTCCAATGATAGAGATATTTTTAGAGTAGATGTCGATTGGTTATTTGAGAAATTTTGAATCCAAAAATTTTTTACCTTAACCCTATTATTCGTAATTGAAGCAGAAGCCATACTACCAGTTTTAAGTATAATTTCACCAGTCGCGCTCGCAAATGTAAATATCGAAGGGTTGAGAGTAGATGAAACAACGCTAATCTGTAGACGACTCGAAGAACTATTTGCAATAGGCGCAACGACATTTGTCGCACCAGCAACAATCCAAGAAAGTTTCTGTTCGACGAACTCTTGGTTTGCGATTAGTTCGTTTCTCTCAAGCAATGTATCAGTCGTACCCAGAATACTGCTTATAAAAGCGAACGTCGCGCCTAAAAATATTGCTAGAAGCGCTGAATATATCAAAACTTCGATTATTGTAAAACCGTCTCGTCTCATTGTGATGTAATAATTCTTAAAGCATCGTTGGATCTCACCGCCACATAAACCAAATTGTCTTCATAATCCACAGCAGTCGCCACCTGGGAAAAGTTAAATGAGCTCCACAACGTAGGATTAGACGAAGAGGAGATGTTCCAAACCTGAAATTCTTTGTTAGAGTCTGATGTTCCCAGAAAAGCCAAATTATCCCGTATCCTCAAATCATTTAAATCAACCGAGATATCTTTAGACACGAGCAAAGCCGGTGAAGCCTGATTAGAGATATTGAAAATATCAAATTCTTTATTAGAACCACTTGCCCGCCCGAAATAAAGTTTGGTGTCCACCGGATAAGCCGTCAAACCGTTAGCGCCCCCAGAAATATCATAAAAACCACTCTCGGTTATAGCCGCGGGATTGCTTACATCCAGAACTAGCAATTCTTTGCTATCAATAGCGGTTGCGAGATAGGCTGTATCACCGCTAACAAAAATCGAGTTTACATCAGCGCCAATCTCGTAACTACCCAGAACAACCGGAGCAGAAGGAGCAGAAACATCAATGACATAAAATTCCCGACTAGCATTTTGCTCCATTCCAAAATAAATCTTATTGCCTTTATAAAAAATACTGATCCCCCCCTCGCTTCCGCTAAAAGTTGATGATGTCACCAATACTGGATTAGATATATTGCTTACACTTATAATCTGAAGCTGATTCTTAGTATCGTCATTGGCAACATAAGCATAATTGCCGGCGACATCTACCGCATTTAAACCCGGTCCGGTATTTAAACTGGACGCAATGGAAGGACTTTGTCCATTCGTAGCGTTAACTATGAAAAAATCTGGCTTTGCGGCCGAAGAGGCCTTAGACGACATATAAACTATTTTGTTTATCACATCCAAGTCGGTCGCCGAATTGCCCGGACCCAAATCTACAGAACCTAAAGTTTTAGGATTCTGCCAGTCGCCAGTTGTCCCACCACCACCAGTATCTCCGCCAGTATCCTGAACAACGGTCCAATTCGTTATCATAGTAACCAGCTCTACACTCAAATTCCTCAACGGATCTGGAGACCAACTCACCGTACTTTTTATCTCCCTTTGATTCGTGCCAACGGTTTTCACATTTATTCTTCGGGTAAACAGGTTTAAGGATATGTCTGAGGTAGAAGAAAACTGCCAAGTGCCGGAGGCAAAAACAAGTCCGTAATTGCCATCGCTAATTACGCTCCAATTATTTTTCACTATTCGGCTCGCGCCGCTCACGCCCTCACTCGCAAGAGATTTGGCGGTTGAAGCATTGTCTCTATCTAAGAGCATGAGTTGACCTCCGTATACCAATACGACTGCAGAACCCAAACCCAAAACTATCAAAGCTAAGCCTATAAGTATCTCTATTAAACTTTGCCCATTTCGATTTTTCATTAATTTGGAGTCTTTCATTAACACTTCTAAATTTTTATCTGGAAAACCCCCAAATTGAGTAGATCGACTAGTTTCCCACCAAACAAAAGCGTGACCAATGCCGATAATAGAAATGGTTTTCCTAGGGTTGTATATATTTCCTTTGAATAGATCCGGCGGAAAACAGAGGTTATAACCACGCTGATGAATACGAGCGGCACAAAAATCAATAAATTCGGCCATCCGACAATCAAAGCCGTTAGAAAACCTAGTTCAATCTCCCCTTCTTCAAAAAATCTTTCTTTGTGCTTCTTTAGAGATTCTAAAAATATCAAGAACACAAAACTTGCCCCGGCGGTTAAAATTACATTGAACCAAAATCTCTGAAAAATATAACCAGAAAAATAACCAGGGGTGGCCAAAAATGACTTTCCTAACTCGTCGTTTATCCAAACATAATATTGCCCAACCGATTTCACGAGGGCATAAAAAATCCTAAAACCAATAACGGTTATGGTCAGATTCTTAATCGCTTTATTTTTTCGTTGGAAATAAAAAATCACCGCGAGGACAAGGGAGGCGGGGAAAAACACTGTCGGCGCGTAAATGATAAATGGCTTGATAAAATTACTCACCATAAGATTGTCCCTTCGCTATTTATATTTAGCGTTTGTGAATGCAATGGATTCAAGAGTGTTATGGTGCTTGTTGCAACGCTTGGCCTTCCTGAAATTGTGGAGAAAACTACCTCGGGCGTACTCGAAACGATTACTCCGGGAGACATGGCATATATTTCGTCAAACAACTGATCACGACCGGCATAGTTATCGCCCTTAAAAAGAACATATTGCTCCGACTGGAAAGATACGCCAAACCGGCTTTGATAGGTATTGGACATTGCTAAACTTTCGGCTCTCCGTAAAACGCTCAAAATGTTTCGGATCTCCGCACCTAAAATATAATTGCGATAACTTTCAATCCCTAAAGGCAAGGTAAAATAACCGGCAACAATAAACAAAGCCAAAACAATAGTAATTTCTATAAGAGTGAATCCACCTCTCATATTATTTTATTTGGATTCCTTGAGTGATTTTATATATCGGAGTGATAATAGAGATGGCGACAAAACCCACCACAAGGCCCATTATTAATAACAACATCGGTTCTATTATCGCTGTAATATTTTTAATAACATCATCCACCTCGGACTCGTAGTATTCGGAAAGATAAAACAGATTGCTCTCCAAATTTCCGGTATTCTCTCCTATTTGCACCATCCCCGTAAACATTGGGGGGAAAAGCCGGGGTTCTTTCACGAGATATCTTGCCATTGTTTCTCCGCGTTTCACGCCCTCAATAACTTGATCTATCTGGTAACGATAATAAAGATTGTGAAATGTTCCTTTTGAAATTTCTAAAGAATCGATTATTGTCATCCCGCTCTTCAAGAGAACGCTCAATGACCTAGTAAAATCGGTCATTGTTAAATTTATTATTGTGGTTGAGAGGAAAGGCACTGAAAGCAAAAATTTATCAAAGTAAAAATGCATCTTCTTTATGCTTAAAACAAACTTAACAATGATTACGAATAGTAAAAATCCTCCAATAACGTAATAGCCGTATTGCTGGATAAAAGTAAGAAGAGCGATTATAAACTTCGTGCTTGCCGGGAGCTCTACTCTTAGACTCACGAATATCGGTAGTATTTTAGGGAAAATAAAAACAGTAAGAAATATTGTTATACCAACG
>JBBTYZ010000037.1:0-5140 GCA_038061595.1 Patescibacteria group bacterium
TTTTGTTCCGTCTCTTGCAAAACTTCTTGGAGAGGAACGATGCCATCCAATGCTTTAATGATACCATCAAGACGCAACGATATCATTCCTTGACGCCTCGCCTCATCTTGTAATTTTCCTTCCGTAAAAGATGAGTTTATGATTTCTCCCAACTCACGAGTCATTACAAAAATTTCAAATATTGCTATGCGGCCGAGGGTTCCCTTGCCGCCGCAAGTTTTGCACGCCGTTCCCGGATTCGCCAAATAGCTTACGGTAACCGGCTTCACGGTTTTTTTTAGATCTACCGGAAGATCTTCCATTGCCTTGTCAACTATTTTTTTAGCGGAGTCTGGTATCTTTTCTTCTTTCTTGCAGTCGGGACAAAGATGCGTGAGTAACCGCTGAGCTAACATTAGATTTAGAGCGGAGGAGAGCAAAAACGGTTGAACGCCCAAATCGATAAGCCTGGGCACAACGCCAATAGAGTTATTGGTGTGTAGGGTTGAAAGCATTGTGTGTCCGGTAAGCGCAGCATTAACCGCAAGAGAGGCAGTCTCTGCGTCTCTAATCTCTCCAACCATTATGATATCGGGGTCTTGCCTTAATATCTGACGTAAGCCGGAGGCAAAGTCATAGCCTATTTCCGGCTTTACCTGAGATTGATTGATACCCTCCATAAAATATTCCACCGGATCTTCTAAACTCAAAACATTTACCTTATCAGAATTAATTTTCTGCATAATGGCATATAGAGTGGTGCTTTTTCCAGAACCAGTAGGACCGGTGATTAGTATCATTCCGTAAGGCGAATTTATTGCTTTCTCTAAAACTTTATAATGGTAGTCGTTAAGGCCTATTTCTTTAAGACCTTTTAATCCTGTGTTCGGATCAAGTACGCGAATTGCGACTTTCTCGCCCGATGGAGTAGGAAAAGTTGCTACGCGGTAATCTATATCTCTTCCCGAAACTACTGTTCTAAAACGTCCGTCCTGCGGGATTCTTGTTTCGTCCAATCTTAAACGAGCCAAGACTTTCACGCGAGAAACAATCGGTTGAGATAAAGATATCGGAAGAGACGCAACCTCTTGTAGTTTTCCATCAACTCGAAATCTAACCCTAAGACGCAAGCGTTGCGGTTCAATATGCACATCTGAAGCATTAATCTCAACCGCTCTTCTTAATGTTGAGGCAACTATTTTAATAATTGGGGCTTCTTCCGCAGATTGAGCTCCTTCCTCTAATGAAATTAATCTTTCTTCCTCTCCCGGCCGGATCCCAATCTCTTTTACAGCTGACTCTATCTCACTTTTAAAAGGTGCATATCTTCTCCACACAGCAGAAAGAACAGATGGCGTAACTATAAACACGCCCAAACTTACTCTTTCTCTCTTTGCTATAAATCTCAATGCTTCTTGAGCCCTTGGATCGTCAGGTCGAAGCATGCCCACAACCAAAAGGTCTGGCCTTCGTTCTATTGGAATAACGCGATAGTTTCTCGATGTGTCTTGAGGAATTATCTGCAAGAGATCTTGAGGAATAAGCTCTGGGTCTATTTTTTTGTAAGGCGCGCCCAAAAGTTCTGCTTTTACGGACGCTACCGCTTCTTCGTCAGCCAAACGTCGCTCGTACAAAAACTCCTCGGCTCCTCGACCGAGTAATTCTGCGTCTTTTAATACTTTTTCTGAAAGGGTAGGGTCTAAGACCTTTCTTTTTACTAATTCTTTAAATAGTTCTTGGTCTGTCATTTGACATAAGCTCCGAGACTGAGATTTTTAAAACGGTCTAAAAGGATTCGATCTTCCCGGAGTTCCCGGGGCCACCTGCAATTCATATTGCCTCAAAAGCTTGAAGGTTGGAGAACCCAAAACGCTTTCTGCGTCAAAACTCAATTTGGAGATATTACTCAAGGATTCCAACGAGCTTGGCGCAACCACTTCGATCAATTCCGGTTTTTTGAAAAAAACAAAATAGCTTCCCAAAAACAAGACGGCAATAATAATGGTGGTGCTTATAACTGCGACCCAATTTACCGATTTTTTTTCTTGTTCAACTATAATTGCCATAAACTTATTTTATTTGTTTTCTTGATAAAAAACGTCGACCGAAAGAGAGAGTGCATAAAGATCTTGATTGGTACCTATCGAAGAAACGGCTGGCGACATATTAAAACTGGTAATATTGGTTATTCTTACGTTTGTTTCTAAAAAATTTATAAAACTCTTTAGATTGGCATAGGAACCCTCAAGGTTTAAGTCAACCTCCAATGAGCCCAATCTCTTCACGAGCGGTTGTTTTGTCGCCTCTAACGAGAGCGGTCTTACGGAAAATGTTTTTAGATTTATCTGCGCCTGCTTTGCGATTGATTGGAACTGGCTAAGCGCCTGAGTAACGTGTTCAGAGATAGGCAGAGCTAAAGAAACTGTTTCTTGAAGCTTGGCAATATTCTGAAATTCGCCAATTAATTTCTGAACCTGACTGACAGCGCTTTTCTGATTTTCAAAAAGTCTTTCTTTCGAAGTCGTAAGCCCTCTTATAATACCAATCTCATCTATCTCTGGCTTTATAAGACTTGTAAAAACCACGAGTATGCCGATAAAAAATAATCCGGCTAATCCTATGCTTAAAATCCTTTTAGTAGATGTTCTCATAAAGTTGGTTTTTTGAAAAAATCCTGATTGAAAAATAGGGTTATACCAAACGCCGTGCCCTGACGGTCGGCATTCATCTGGTTTAAGATAACCCGATCAACCCCGGTGGCCTTATCAAATATTGCGAGTTGGCTCACTAAAACATTGGAAGAAGCGGTGAGTCCCTTTAGTGTTAATGAAAAGCCATCATCGGAATATTGGGCGTCAATATAGTAAACCTCCCCTAATGTGTTTTTTTCCAAAAAACCAAAAACATTTCCCGTGAATAAGTGTCTCTCAATCACCTTTTTCAAGTTAACAAGTTGGGAATAAAAATTTATAAAATTAGCTTGGTCGGCAGTATTCACCTGTTCTCCCAAACCCGCGATTTTAGAATCCAAACTCTTGTCTAAATTTGCAAGATATGATTTGTAACCCAAGTTCAAACCGAAATATATAAAAATAGAAAAAACAAAAAGAGTAAGCGACATCACTAGTAGTCGCCACGGCAACCCAACAGGGATCGCCGAAGTTGTGAACTGTTCGTTAATATTACTCGTTGGTTCTGGCATAATATTATTTAATTATTTTTGGAAGTATTTTTTAGCTAGGCCCACTGGTAAAACAAGCTCATTTTTCAAAATTTTCAAGGCAGGCTCCAATCCCTCTTTATAAACCACGTTATTTAGGGTTGACGGAGAAACAACCCGAAGACCAAGTTCGTTTTGGACATATTTTTCTATGCCCAAAAGATTGGCCCCGCCACCCACGAGCATGACTTCATCAACACCTTTAGAATACCGCCTAGCATACTCATCCCTTACGTATCTCACTTCTTGTATTATAACATCTAAAAACGGCAGGATTAGTGTTGATAACTCGGCTTCGCCACCGGTTGCGAGTAGTCCTCGTCTGCGTTTCAATTCTTCGGCTCTAGCCGCACTTATACCCAACGATCGCGAGAGCGCCTGAGTAAGATAGATTCCCCCATAGTCACTCTGGTTATATTGTTTTAAAACGCCTTTCTCGGTCACAATAATATTTGTTGATTCCGCGCCAATATCAACAACGAGAGTTGGTTTCTCGGTGACAAGAGCTCTTCCTAGAGCGAAGCCCTCAACTTCAAGAGTTTTTAGCTCTAATCCGACTGCTTTAAAAATCCTTTTATATCTTTTGACTATTTCGGTTGGGGTTCCTACTAAAATTATTTTTTGTGTTCCGATCCCACCCGTGTCTGTTTCCTCTACCTTGACCCAATCAAGAGTAACTTGATCAATTGGTATCGGGATATATTGTTTCGCCTGAAACATAATTGATTTAGAAGTTTCTTCGAGAGACATAATTGGCATGTCAATCGGAACAACAAAAGAAGTAAAAGACGGAATTGAGACCATGGCCACTTTTGTTTTAGGCCTCACTTCATTCAAAATTATCTGCATCAGTTTAATCGCGTCTTTTTCAATAATGGGCAGGGAACTTGATTGGATAGCCTGATTTGCTTGATTTAAATATTTCTTAGATTCCAATACGCCGTAATTCTCAAGTTCAAAATGTTCTCCTTTCGCTGAGACCTCGGCAATCTTAATAGAGGAGGTGCCGATATCCACCCCCAAAACAGAGCCCGCTTTCAAAAAATTAAAAACGTCTTTGAAGAAATCTAAGACACCGAGTTTCATCCCGTTAGAGACAGGTCGCCTATAGGCGACCGTAAGTAGTCGGCTTGACCTTTATAACAGTGATTTGTTGTGTTTATAGAATAGTTCATTGAATTCAAAATTTAGTTGTCTCTAACGGGATTCATTCCTCTTTATTTTACCACACGTGTAACATATTATTATCGGGATGTCTGCGAAAGAACTTATCAACAATCTTCTCAATATCCTCTTCCCTCCGCTCTGCGTGTCGTGCAAAAAACACGCGAAAGAAAACTTCCTTTGCGAAGATTGTTTTGATTCAATAGATGTAACGAGCGGTTTCTTCTGCCCGAAATGCAGAAGGCGCACGCCACAGCCGGATAGAAATTGCCACCCCGAAGAAAAATTTGCTTTGGCTGCAATTACTGACTTTAAGAATAGGAGAGTGAGTGATGTTATACACGCATTGAAATATGAACGAGTTAGATCTCTTATGGCTCCCATCTCAAAGATAATGGATGTCTACCTTGAAAAAATCACGAAAAGCGAAGGATTTGAGGGCTTCACTATAATACCCATCCCAATGCACTCCTCGAAAAAGAGGGTTCGTGGGTTCAATCAGGCGGAACTAATCTCTTCAGTCTTAAGCGACAAACTCGGATTGCCGGTTTGGAACAAACTCTTGAAATCCAAAGACACGAAGTCGCAAACCGAAACAAAAAACTACAACGAGAGAGAAAGTAATATAAAGGGGTGTTTTGTTGTTAAAAATCCCGAAGAAATAAGCAAGAAAAACATACTATTAGTGGACGATGTTTTCACATCCGGCGCCACGATGAGAGAGGCCGTACGCGTACTCAAGGACGCTGGAGTGAAAAGGGTTATGGCTTTCGTCCT
>JBBTYZ010000037.1:5240-17261 GCA_038061595.1 Patescibacteria group bacterium
GCGCTACCACCGCCACTACCACCAGTAGTGAAGTCTTGTTGTAACGAACAAGACACTCCGCTTGAATCTCCAACAGTAAGCATCGCGCTCGCCGGGAACGATCGGAAAATAACAACCGGATTTTGGCTATTAGAGGTAACGATGCTTCCTTGAGTAAACGCCCAACTCGGAATACCTGGTAGGTAGGATCCGCCCGATCTATCCGTCGTATTATTAGAGAATGTCTCAATCGCACTAACTTTTATCTGGAGAGGAGTCCAAGTAAAGTTTATGAGCGGATAATAATGAGTCGGAGTTGTGGTGGCGAGGCTTGACGCTACCACTGAGCTATCTTTGCCATCGGTGGCAATAACATCAACTCTATATGATGTGTTTGGAGAGAGAGTCGAGATCGGATTCTCCAACCGATAAATTGTGTCAGCGCCACCGGTGCCAGTATTTGCGCCCGTGAAACTTACAGTGCCATCGCTTACTTTTACAAATTTAATTATTGCCGAAACCTGAGTATCGATACTATCACCATCGGCGAAATCCCATTTAACTCTATAAAATGGGGCGGGGTCACACCAAGAATCAAGGGGTTGTTCAATACGAACATTGCTCACAACGGGAACTTGGTTTGTCGCGGCCACCCGAACCGTACAATTCGCGCATTCGGGAGGACCAAAAGCTATCCAACCCGCAACGTCTTCTCCCCAAGCGACTCCGGAAAGTCTTAGAGTGCTCATATTAATATTAACTCCATACGCGGTTGCTGCTTCTGTATCAAAAATATTAAAAAGGTTATTAAAAAAATTGGAAATCTTATCAAGAATGGTTGCGGTTCTAGAGGTCGGCATATCCGAAGAAGCTACCGAGAGGCCCCTTAATTTGACCCAGCCCTCCCAATCGCCGTTCGGATTATTCTTGGGGGTTAAAAATCTTGCCCAGCCCGACAAGTCTCCGTTGCTTAAATTAACTCTCGCTTCACAAGGCCCGGAGGGGCAAATGTCCGCAGGGAGCGGACCGCTCAAATCAGCCGCATTAAAAGAGAGCCAACCATAATTAGTTCCCGCCCACGCCTCGCCGGACATTAAACCGGTATCTTCTATTTTCACGCCGTAGTTAATAGGAGAGGAAACACCGCCCTCACTTGAAGAACTAAACTTAATCCAACCGATACCAGAAGAGCCAGCGGCAGATGCCCAACCAGAACCTTTTAGAAGATAAGCAACTCGAGCATCAACATTTTTAGCCAGTCCGAAGAAAACGAACGCTATTATAAAGACTGGCAAAAGTTTTTTCATCCCGTTAGAGACAGTCCCGTTAGAGATAAGCCGCTCCAAGCGGCTGCCGCCGTCCCGCTTTTGGCGGGAGAGCGGATCTCTAACGGGACGTGAATAAATAGCCTGACCTTTATTGTGGAGATTGTCTTTGTTCTATTGTAAATCATAATATTGATGCTTTTGTTGTCTCTAACGGGATTCAACATTCAATCTAATTATAGCAAAAACCGCTCTGGCGAGAGCGGTTTTTGAAGAAGTTTTCTAATTCTTAATAACAACCTACTTGTGTTACGTTAGCGGCACAATTTCCAGACGTTAAACTACACACTGGTGCCGAAGTGCCGGTGATAGTCCACACCTCATTATAGAATCCGCATTGTTCCGTCGGTGTGTCCGCAAAAACGTGAGAGCCGGTAGTGCAAGATGTAGCTCCTGTGCATTGAGAAACATCCACGCCAGAACAGCTCTTGGCGGTAGTTGCTCTGTAATTCAGGAACTGGTTCCAACCACCTGGACAAGTAGGGGCTGGGGGAAGTTTACAAAACTTATAATTATCAGTCCAACACTGTCCAGTATTATCGTAATCGCATGTCTGCTCGCTGTGGTTCGTGACGGTTCCTCCTAAATCAGTACAATTGGCTTCTGTATGTTGAGCACCATACAGCCATGGGGTATTTGGGTCTTGATAAAGTTTTATAAGATAAGTTACTCCATTAACCGTTATTGGTAAGTTTTTTTTAAACGGTGGATTGGCGGTATTATCTGTTGGGGTGTCTACCCTGATATTGCCAGCCACGTGTAGTTTTGCTCTAGGAGAAAGAGTACCAATCCCCACTCCGTTATCATCAATCGCTATTTTATCAGAATCAGCAATCCTGAATTTGATTTGCCCAGTGGCGGGAGCGTTAATATAAGTATTGTCATCGTTACCCAAGAATATTAGCCTGGTATTCACGTTACTTCTGGTTTTCCCCCAAAGCGCAACATCGTTCGGTGAAAGGAGCAACCCACTTCCCGTGGGCAAACCGCTTCCAAAAACTTCGACAAAACCGTTCGATCCAGAGATTATACCGCCACCAGCACCTAATTTTAGCGATCCGTTCACCTCTACGTTGCCGGCGCTTGTGACAGATAAAATATCCGTGGCTGAACCAAATTTCCTAATACTAAAACCCGCTCCATCAAAAATCATAATTGATTCTCCGCTTGAAGTGCGAGGAATATAAGCCGGTTGAGCAGCTGATCCGTTTGTTCCATAGATTGGCAGTCCCGAGTCTAGTGTTAGTCTATTAACTCCAGCACTTTGTGTAAAAGTCACACCGAGTTTTGACTGAGTTGATGCGCTGGTATCAAGAGGAGCTGCGGGGTTGCCACCCGGGAAAGGTTCGGTTGCATCACCCCATGCAGCACTTACTAAATTGGAAATCTGAAAGATAAGAAGAGCGGACAATAAAAGGGTCGTATAAAAAAACGGATTCCTAAATAGTTTCATCCCGTTAGAGACAGGAAGCGTTTGCGCTTCCGTAGATATACGACTTGACCTTTATAACCATAATTTTTTGTGTTTCCATATAATTCATCGAATTGATAATCTGATTGTCTCTAACGGGATTCATAAATCTATTATAACATACTGACTCCTACAAAAAGACCCCAAATCATGGGGCCTTGGGGAAACCTATTTTGAAGGCGGCCCTTGTGGTGTCGTCGCCGGACTTCAGAAAAATATCGTAAACCCCAGTTCCTGTATCGGGGGAAATCCTCAAAAATCGCATTGCCGCATACCAGCCTTTATTGCCATTACAATAGGGGTCTACATCTACCGTGTCGTCATAGAAGAGTGTCTCTTCCAATATTATGCGGGCATTCGAGTTGTTGGATTTAACTCCAGCTTCTCGTCCTGTTGGCACACAAAATATAACGACATTCGAGTCCCGCTTCCCTACTTCGACGTTTGATTCTGCGGGCTTGACCAAGAGGACTGTGATTCCTACCGCTTGCTTTGGAATGATATTTCTTACAACCTTGTCCCACCCGCAGCTACAGCAACAAAGAATGACAAAAGATGCCAAGACGACAACGCCAATATTTTTCATCACAGTCTCCCCGCGCAATAACAGGCTAAAAGTTTAAAACTTAGCTCCTCTAATCCTACATTTTTAAATATCTTACCGTCAAACCCCGTACCGAGCCCTGCACTGCAACGCCCACCCGCTTTCCTGGAATAGATATTGGTCGTTCGCAAGTCAGATTTTTTTTCTAAATACATAATCTATTGAAAGACGTTGTAAAAAGCGGAAGTGCAGGGTCTGGTATCGGGGCAAACACGAATAGCAAAAGCCCCCCAAACTTCTGGGGGGCTTCTTTGTTCTACGGACGGACTACTCCGTTACTATCTACTCTGAAGAGCCATCCGACTCCTGGCTTGCACTGCGCCTCTGGAATACATCCCGAAGGAGGCGGAAGAGTGTCGGTGTGAGCAACAGGACTCACGCCGTTCAAGGTAAATTCGTTTCCTTCAAGCGGCCTCAATACGAGAAGTGCGCTAGCCACCCTCCAGAACCGAACAGAGTGAGGATTGGCCCCGCTGGGATGGTTGACCCGCACGTTAACAACAAACGTGTAGGTTGCTCCATTGTCAGCAGAAAATATCTGGAAACGGGGCTCAAGCACGATCTTGCCAGCGCAGTCCGTAACTTCCGGCATTATAGAAATACCGTAGTCGGGCGTCTCCTTAGGCCTGTACAGAAATGTCACGCTGACCTTTTGCTGATTCGTGTTCGCCGGGTCGCAAGCATCAAGCAACGTAGTGAAGATCGCATCCCCGCTCAAAACAGTCGCGACTCCATCACTTGTCGAAACCCGGAAGTGATACACACTCCCCGGATCAAGATTCGCGATTGAGTGAACCATTTCGGTTGTGGGACCAAGAGTTGCCGTCGTACTGCCGTAACTCGTGGTCTTACCGAACTCAACAGATGAATTCGCGGCTCTATTCGTCACCACTCGCACCTTTGCGGATGTTTGGGTGATGTCGGAAACGGAAACCGATAGAATCTGGAGCGGCACCTGGAGAGTCCTGAAAACCCTGTCAGCAGTAAAACCAGATCCCGCGGCGTTTCTTGCAATTACCGCGTAGTGGATGTCTGTCCCGGGCGTGAGTCCGGAAAGATTTCCTGTGAAACTCATCGCAGGGCCAAACTCTTGCGTTTCCTTGCCGTAGCTCGCTGTCTCACCGTAATGGATTACGAACGTCGCTGACTTGTCCGCTGAAGCAGAAATGCTCGCGGAGGTCTGTGCGACGTTGGACTCCGAAACGGATGTGATCTGCGGAGCCTCGAGCTTGGGCCTTGTCGGGCCGTCCCCGCATCCGAAGATGCCGAGAACGGAAACAAAAAACAATCTTGTTCCGGTTTTCATGTCGGTATCCTCGTTTGGGAGTGTTTGTCGGAGCTTCAATGATCTGCCTCTAATTATAAGCTATTTTAGACGCTTTGTCAATCCCACACATAGTTATTCTTGCGATAGATCAATGTTCAACAAAACCGCGCTTTAGGGAGAACTAAAATGTTATAATATTAGCAATATGGATAAATCCAAAAAAGCATTAACCACTTTTCTTGTGTTGGCAGTAGTAGCGGTTTCTCTTATTGCTGGCGTATATATAGGAAAGGGACAGGGCACAAAACAAGCAGAGGAAAAATTCATGCCTCTTGTTGACGCTATTTTCCCCGCACCGCCTGCTGAAATAAAAGGTTTTGGAGGGAAGATAAAAGATGTTATCGGTTCTTCAATCAAACTAGAGGTTTATAATCCAGACGATTATCTCCCCCACACAGACGGTACTGACAGAGCCAAAGAAATCCGCACAGCGAACGTTTTGAACTCCACGAGAATCTGGCTACTTGACTACAACAAGATTGACGCACGAGGCAATCCACAAACCGTGGCAATGAAACTTTCAGAGCTTGCGGTTGGCAACGATGTAACTGTTAGGAGCGAAGCAAATATAAAATACCTCAAAGAATTTGACGCATCCGAGATTCTGCTGGTAAAATACTAGCCATGAATCCCGTTAGAAAATTAATAAAGATGTCTGCTGTCATCACTCGTTTTGATGCTAAAATTAAAAACTTTTTTGGTCAGAAAGGTGCTGGTTTTAATTTTCTAACGGGATGAACCTCATACCTACCGTTATTGACAAAACCGCATATGGCGAAAGAGCTTATGACATCTACTCGCGCCTTTTGAAGGAACGAATTGTCTTTTTAGGCGGACCAGTAGTTGACCAGGTGGCAAATAGTGTTATCGCCCAGCTTTTATTTTTAGACCATCAAGATTCTAAAAAAGATATTCAAATTTATTTAAATACCCCGGGCGGATCGGTTACTGCTGGAATGGCAATTTATGACACAATGCAATTTGTTAAATCCCCCGTTTCCACAATCTGTATTGGCGTAGCAGCATCGATGGGCGCGGTGCTTTTGGCGGCCGGTCAAAAAGGAAAAAGATTTGCTCTCCCAAATGCAGAAATTCTTTTGCACCAAGTAATGGGCGGAGCCGAAGGGCAAGCAAGCGAAATAGAAATCACCGCGCGACACATCTTGAAAATAAAGGACAAGATAAATATGATACTCTCCAAACATACCGGACAAAAAATTCAGAGGGTTGAAGAAGACACCGACCGCGATTTTTATCTTACGCCAGAAGAAGCAAAAAACTACGGCCTCATAGACCAAATAATTAAAACGAAAAAATAAAAGAGCTTTATGCAGAACAATACAGAAGAGGGCTCAAACCGCGAATTATATCGCCCGCCCATGAGAAGCAAAAAATTTGTTAATGGGGTTCCTGAGGGGTGGAATAAAGATCTGTGGAATGCGCTCACGCAAAAATTAAATTCGTTAAGCAAGGAGGAGATACTAAAGGCGTATGACACCCTTGGAATTCATTTCTCTGGTCCGGCAGAAGAGATTTCAAAAGATGATTTGATTGGCGCCGCTGATGAACTTATTCCAGATGAGGCAATGCGTCTTTTTGGAATCGATTTGGAAAAATAAAAGAGGCACAACAGAAATAGTTAATGCCTCGTTCATATCTTATTTGTCCTCTTTGGAAGGAGGAATGTGGAGCTTGTCTGTCTGATCGCCTTTGTCGTCGTAGACCCTAACGTCTCGATGTGATTCAGGATGACTTTTGCTTGAATGATCCTTGCTAGGCATGCTTGACGTATTCGGCGAGCCTCTTTCTCCGGACTTAGGGTATTTCGACATATCGAATCTCCTCTCTATCCATTAATGCAACAAGCTACTGCCTTAATTTATATATTACGTTACAAAACTTAGCAACCTTCGAACAAACAAATAGAACGACAATCCCGCCAGTCTATAGACTGGCGGGATTTGTTTCGTAAAACTATAATTACAGAAATGGACAATATTGAGAAGCTCTTAAAACGTGGAGTTGACGAAATAATAGTTGAGGACCACCTCAAGAAAGAGCTTGAGTCTGGTAGAAAGTTGCGCGTAAAACTAGGCATTGACCCAACAAGCCCTGATTTACACTTAGGGCATACTGTCGTGCTCCGTAAGTTGAAACAATTCCAAGAATTGGGGCACAAAATCGTTTTGATAATCGGAGACTTCACGGGCCAAATCGGTGACCCGTCTGGAAGATCTGAATCTCGCGTTCCGCTTTCGGAAAATGAGATTAAGGGGCACATGAAAGATTATCTTGATCAGGCAGGCAAGGTGATTGATGTTAAAAAAACAGAAGTGAGATATAACAGCGAATGGCACGAGAAAGACGGATTAAAAAAGATGCTTGAATTAATGAGAAGTGCAACGGTCCAACAGATATTGAAACGCGAAGATTTCCAAAAAAGATTATCAGAAGACGCAGAAATATCCCTTCTAGAAACTGTTTATCCCCTGCTCCAAGGTTACGATTCGGTTGCAATAAAAGCTGACATTGAACTTGGCGGTACTGATCAGAAATTTAATCTATTGGTGGGGCGACGCGTGCAAAGACATTTCGGAATGGCGGAGCAGGACATTATGACCGTTCCATTGATTGAGGGCACAGACGGCGTTAAAAAAATGAGCAAGAGTTATGGAAATTATATTGGCCTGAATGACGAACCAAATGATATGTTCGGAAAAATAATGGCTATACCCGATGTTTTGATTGAAAAATATTTCACTTATTTAACTGATATAGATCAGCCGAAAGATTTGGGTCCTTATGAATCAAAAATGCTTTTAGCCGAGACGATTGTAGAAATGTATCATCTGAAAAAATCCAAAAAAGCGAAGGAAGAATTTATTAATGCTTTTTCTAAAAATGAGATTCCTGCAAACATACCGGAGTTGAAAGTTAAAAATAAAGAGATAAATATAATAGATCTTTTGATTCAAAGCGGCGTAGAAAGCAGGAGCGAAGCGCGTCGGCTGGTGGAACAGGGGGCGATAGAAATCGGCGGGGAAATCAAAAGAGACTACAAGGAGGATTTGATTCTAGCCGGCGGAGAAATTTTGAAGAGGGGCAAAAGAAATTTCTTCAGGATATCATAAATAAAAAACAGCCGAACCGGCTGTTTTTTATCTTGTGCGGGTAGGCGGAATCGAACCGCCGTCTCGTCCTTGGCAAGGACGCATTCTGCCACTAAACCATACCCGCAAATCCCTTTATTTCTCCATCTTTAACTATCTGTTCTATAATTCTTCTATTCTTCAATCTTTTGAGGTTTTTTTCAACCCTTCTAGCATCGTGCAATAACAAAAATTCTTTTTCGAAAACAAGCTTAAGGGGTCTAATCCCAACGAGCGATTTGGTTTTTCCTGAATTATGTTCATCTAAACGTCGGTTCAAATCATTAGTACTCCCAATATAATACCTTCCATTTTTCTCACTTTGTAAAATATATACACAATTCATATAAACCGCGTCTCCCCGATGGCCATCGGGGCATTTCTGCCACTAAACCATACCCGCTTTAATTCGTATTCTTATCTAGGACTTGGGGGCGGACCCGTCGGCCCCTCAATTCTCATCGGCGCGTCGCCCGGACCTTTAAAATTTGATTGCGCCGGCTCCGGTATTTTATAAACATCTCCTGGCGTAACAAGAGAGGCTAAAAAATAAACGCCGACGAGCGCAATCAATATCCCTAATAAAATTAATATAAATTTACTTCTCATATGTTGGTGCCCGGGGCCGGAGTCGAACCGGCACGCCCTTGCGAGCGGCAGATCTTAAGTCTGCTGCGTCTGCCAATTCCGCCACCCGGGCATGTAATAGATTCTATTTTGCCATCTGTAAAATGACAAGGGAAACGACTCCAAAAATGACACCCACCGACCTTAGGGGCGATAATGTTTCGCCAAACATAACCATTCCGATAAATATGGACACAAGAATGACCAAAATGCTCCAAATAATCGTAGTGACCACGAGACCTTCTCGAAGGAGAGTCGGTAAGTAGAAAATATTCCCCGCCCCGTAACTCAAAATAGCAAGGAAATAAAAAAGGTGCTTTTGTTGCAACGACCAGGATTTACCGAGAAAATCTCCCAAAGCGACAAAAAGAACTCCTATCAGCATTAGAACGATCATCGGCACTTTTTGGAATATAGCTAACAAAGCATTCATAATTCCACGAGGCCGCGGTGGGAATCGAACCCACGTGTAAGGGTTTTGCAGACCCTCGCCTTACCACTTGGCTACGCGGCCATATATGGCCCATCTCATTATTTTACACTTTCCGGTTCCTGTATTTGGAACCTTAGGGTCGGCATTGGCCTAATGTTCATTTTCTTTAATAGCAGATGTTGGAGCAATCTCCGTTTCTCCTCTAACTTAGCAAAAACCATCGGGCCACGTTCGTGAGGAATAATACCCAAAATCACGACGGCTTGCAACAAATCTTCGGCCACATGAACGCTGGTTATGGTAACAAACGCGCCTTCAAAATCCAGCTCTCTTATTAAGAGTTTGCTTAATTCTTTCTGTACGAGATCGCTGATTTTAAGATTCCTGTACGGCCGCATTTAAAATAATAATTTTGCACCGGGTTTTATTTCCACGGTCGTCTCCACCGAAAGGCCCACCTCGCCTGATTCGGCTTGTGAAACATCTTGTTTCCCCGCCTGCAAATTTAAGATTTTCCCCTCGCCTACCACGGCATCATCCACCGAAACCCGAAATTTTTCCTGATTTTTTATAGGGCCTTTAATTATTTTACCACCAACAACTTGTTTTTTGCCCTTTAGTTTCCCGAACGCCGCCAATATTTCCAAAACCTTGTCTTCCTTGTTTATGATTTCCAACATGTCTTTTTCTAGTTCTTTCTCTAAATCGTAGACAATATCGGAAAGAATCATTCTTATGTTTTTCGCCTGTGCCAAATTCAACGCAGCCTTATCAGCCTTAACTTTAAAACCGACAATTATAGAATTCGTAGTTATTGCGAGCTTAATATTGTTTTCGTTTATGTCTCCGATTCCTTTATCAATAATCGAGATCTCCTTACTTAGATTTCCGACAACATGCTCTAGCGCATCCAGAGTCCCACCTTCGTTGGCTTTAAGGATAACATTCACTAATTTTTTTCCCGTGCGCTCCCTCACATCATTAGACGTGCGAAATTTCGCTACAATTTCCTCAATATCACCCTGGTTCACAGAAAATTTTTCGCCTACCTCGGGCGCATTTTCAAACCCCAAAATCATTGCCGGAGCACTCGGCTCAATTTCTTCAACTTCAACTCCTATAAAATTCTTGAGTGATTTTATTTTACCGCTTGCGCTAGGCGTGAAGACAATCTCTCCTTTTTTCAAAATTCCGTTTTTCACTATTCCGCCCACCACAATTCCCTTGCGCGAATCTACTTGAACGGTAAGAATTATGCCGCTTGCGGGTGCGTCTTTAGAGAATTTTTGGTCTTGGACTTCTGCAGAAAGAAGTATTAAATCCAACAAATCCTGCACCCCTTCGCCGGTTTTCGCAGATATAGCCTGAAAAGAAACATTTCCGCCCGAGCCCTCAAGATAGATGCCCGCTTGGCCTAATTCGCTTTTAACTTTTTCAATATTAACTCCCGGTTTATCGATCTTATTCAAAGCAACTATAAACGGGGTCTTTGATTCCTCAATATGTTTCAACGCGTCTTTCGTTTGAGGTTTTACGCCTTCATCAGCCGCTATAACAAGCACAGCAATATCGGCAACGCTCGCCCCTCTTGCTCTCATTTTTGAGAAAGCCTCATGACCCGGCGTGTCTAAAAAAGTTATTTTCTTGCCGTTATGTTCTATTTCATATGCACCAATGGATTGTGTAATACCGCCGGGTTCACGCAAAACCACATTGGTTTTCCGAATATAGTCCAAAAGCGCGGTCTTGCCGTGGTCAACATGTCCCATTACCACAACGATTGGGGAACGCACTATTTCATTTTGACTCTTTGTTTTCGGGGTCATATTACGTGTTGTAAAGTTACCAAAAAAATGATATAAAAACAAGGATTGTTTGTGAAAGGAGGCGTGGCTCGAATAGATGCCGCGTACAGAAAATATAGATACAAAAATGGAGGCGTGGCTCGAATAGATGCCGCGTACAGACAATGTAAATACGAAAATGGAGGCGTGGCTGAGTGGTTTAAAGCAGCATCCTGCTAAGATGTTAGGGGAGCAATCCTCTCGAAGGTTCGAATCCTTCCGCCTCCGCAAATACAGATTTGAATACCTCGTGGTATTCCAAATTTGTATCTGGGAGCTGAAGATTCGAACGAAATGAGAATCTTCCCTGTTTGTCCCTGCCTGCGGCATGCAGGCAAGAGCGGAGCGATTGGCAACAAACAGCAATCCCGCAGCAGCGGGGCTTCCGCCTCCGCGTGTATGGCCCTGTCGTCTAGTCTGGCCTAGGACACAGGCTTTTCAAGCCTGGTACACGGGTTCGAATCCCGTCGGGGCTACAATAAACAAAAAAACAGCGCTTGGCTGTTTTTTGTTTATTCTTGCAGGATTCGAACAAGAGTGGGGTCGGGAGAACATTTGGTCTCCCGTACCGGAAGTATTGAAACCGAAGGGTTTCAAAAAATCCGCCCAAGGCGGATTTTGTTCGATTCCCTCGGGGCTCTGATGTACAATTAATTTATGGATAAAACAGAAATAAACTGGCGTGCAGCAGAATACGAACATGTTCGTAAAAGTGAGGCTTGGTATTTATTTATAATCGTAGCCTCTGTAACGCTCATAATATTTTCCTTATTTCAGAGGAATTTTTTCTTCGCAATATTTGTAGTTTTGGCATCATTAATGATAATTGCTTTCGGAAGAAGAAAACCACAAGTTTTTGATTTCAAGATTAATACGGAAGGGGTTGCAATAGGAAAAAAAATTACATACCATTATGACCAACTCCAGGGTTTTTCTATAAGAAACCGCCCAGGAAGACTGGATGAATTGATAATAAGGAGAAAGACGCCGTTCAACCCTTTTGTAAGAATTCCACTTGATTCCAAGATTGCGTCTAAAGCGAGAGAACTATTGAAAGACAAATTACCCGAAACCGTACATGAAGATTCTCTGCTCGAACTCTTGGGGGAGTGGCTGGGTTTTTAGAGAGGAAGAAACATAAGCCCTCGTCGTTCAATGGATAGGACACTCCCCTGCGAAGGGAGAGATGCAGGTTCGATTCCTGCCGAGGGCACCAGACAGGAAAAGTCAAAGAGTTTTGGTTCGCCTCGCTTCGCTCGGCG
>JBBTYZ010000038.1:0-1612 GCA_038061595.1 Patescibacteria group bacterium
CGCTAGAGCCGGCAAACCTCCCACTATTACGCAATATACGGTACCCGGATTTCAGCAACAGGAAGAACCGCCCGGACAAATGATAAGAGTTAGGCGTAAAAGTGATGGTAAGACTGGTTCATTACCCGCTGACAAATTCAATTCTAATTCATACGATAGGATATGATGGCTTTTGCTCCAGACGAACAATTAAATAATGAATTTATTCCTGACGATGGATTTATTCCTGATCCAGAACCAGCACAACCAAAGAAACTCTTTGGTGGCGTTCGGGGTGATATAGAAAGCCGAGCTTTCAACCTGGCCCAGGGCATCGAATCTGGTCAAACTTTGCCAGAAACCGTTTTACAGACTGCTGGTCAGGCAACGGGCTTGGGCTTTGATATTCTAGGAAGAGGATTGTCATCAATAACTCCAGAATTTATAAAAAAACCAATCCGTGCAGGTATCCAACGGATATTTCAAACAGAGCCAGTACAGAAGATCACCGGTAAAGTTCAGGAGGTGGCGGAGAAACACCCACGCCTGTTTAGAAATGTTGAAGCCGGGGTCAATATTGCAGGATTTGTGCCTGCTATATCCGGATTATCGAGGTTAGGTCAGTCGGGGTTTCAGGCGGGAAAGCTGGGAATATCTACGATCCGTGGTCAATTGGCAGAGAGGGCTGAACAAAAATTATTACAAGAAGCACTAAAACTAACTCAACCGGTTTTAGGAAAACGCGAGACGATACAGGTATTTGAGAAGGCTGGGAAACCGGGAGGTATCGACCAAAAAAGCAAATTTGGAAAGATAACCAAACAACCAACTTTAGAAGAAGTAGAGATTGCTCAAACTGCTCAACCGTTTATTGGCGGGTCAAAAGGAGTTTCAAGAAATCTGTACAATCTTAATCAAGAGATTGGAAGATTCTCGTCTTCTGAAGTAAGACCATTTTTACATCAAAATCCTCGTATTTTTAATTTGAATCAGTTTGAGTCACGACTCAAAAAAATAGAACCACCGGATTGGATAAAGGCCGATGTTACTGCAGAAAAAACTTACAATTTAGTTAGACAGAGAATGGTTGATGCAGCAAAACAAAATCCTAAAAATATGGAGGGGCTTTGGGATTCAAGGGTTGACTTTGACAATATAGTTGAAAGACAGTTTGGAGGGGCCGTATTTGACCCCAATAAACGGGGGTTTGTTAATCAGGCAGTTAGAGACATGAGAAAGGCAACCAATGAATTTATAGGAGAAAGTATTGGTGACAGACGTTTCGCGGAAGCAATGAAAAGATTGACTCGGCTTTATGAAGCAAGAGGAAACATCGCCGAACAGAAGTATAAATTATTAGACAAAAACTTTCTTCAGAGATATTACACAGAACACCCCGGAACCGCAAAGTTTATTACTAGAGTCGGATTAGGAACCGGTGGTCTCTATGGTTATTTTCAATTAAGAGATTTTCTTGGAGATTAAATAAATCAAAAATAACCAGATAAAAATGCCGAAAGAACCGAATAGAGAGACTGCAAACTCTAAAACGAGAAAGCTAGCAATAAAAGAAGACATGAAAATTATAAAAATTGAGAGTATCATTTCAGTCATATCAATTCGTAAATCATAG
>JBBTYZ010000039.1:0-2411 GCA_038061595.1 Patescibacteria group bacterium
GTTGCTACGTTTCCATAGCGCGTTCCGTTTTGGTCAACAACATCAATTCCGTTTAGGTTGGTGTTCGCGAGAAAACCTGCCTTTGCTACGAGAATTGAACTTACTTTTACTGCCTTGGCACCTGCTGTCAAAACAACCTTTAGGGCTGGATTGAATGCTGTACCAGAACCTAGGGTCCTGGACGCTGGGTTATCAGAGGCCAAGCTGACGACTAGGTCAGATCCGGCCGGAACTGGAGTAACACCAACCGTACCAGTACCACTCGTCGAACCAGCGATGGCTGCTCGGCTCTTAGGGCCGAAGTAACCTGCCGCTGGCGAAACTGCTTTGGCTGCCTGCCAAGCTGCTAACGCAGCTTTTGTGGCTGTACCAAAGTATCCAGTTGGGGCTGAAACAGCTTTCAAGTGACCCGCGTTGATCAAGGTTTGCTGTAAAGCGCTCACATCTGCACCCCTACTACCCACAGTGAGGTCGCGGGTAAAAGCGTAAGATGAGCCCATTGCACCACCGGCTTGTCCAGCCTGAAGAGCAACGAGTTGAGCCTGCAATAAAGAAATTTGAGCAAGAAGATCAGCTATTGATTGAGCTGAAGCTACTGGAACTAATACTGAAGCACCAGAAAGCATTATGACGGTTGTCGCCGTAACGCCTAATGATGCGATTTTTCGTGTAAATTTACTCATTTATATTATTTTTCGACTTATTTTATTATTTTATCGACCCTTTTATTGATTAAGCTTTTGGAACCCGACAGGGTTAGCCTAATCTGAGGGCTTATCGACCTTTTTAAATTTTTTCTGGAACATACACCTTGTTTAGCTTTCGACCTGCCGGCAATCTAGTGAGGATTGATGACGGAAGAGCTAAAGATGAATGGGTTAATATCAAAAATAAAAATCTCGCCTTTAGGGAGCGAGCTAACAAAAAAAGCCTGATAACGATTAAGAAACTAGAAATCGTTACCGAACCTTAGTTTGTACTTGGCCTCACTCCAAATACTTATACACAAGGCCCGGAGGCCTTACGTTTACAGACTTTATCTGTATGTATTTCAAAAAGCAAGCATATGGCTAATTTGGTATAAAACCGCCAATTTAACCACCTGCATATATATAACGATGGATTGAGCCCTAAGTTACTAGCCAAAAACCACCTTTTTGGACAAAGCCTAGATACTCCAATTCGACGATGCGAGTATGACGAGCGAAACAACAATCAAAAACGCCAATTCCCTAAAAATGAAATCGAAATTGAGGTATCCCCTAACATGGAAAAGCATAGCGTCTCGGATAAGGATGGAGAATAACACAATAAGCGCAGCCGAATTTATGAAGCCGAGCGGTAAAAAGATTGTAAAAAAAGAAAGTTCCAAAATAATTAGTCCTAGGGCGACACTCAAAACAAGAACTCTTCTTTCTTGAGATGCGCCAAAAAAAACAAACACCTCCTTGAAGAGAAGCACAATCGAAAAGAAAACAATAACGCCTGGTAAAATAAAGTTATCTAATCTAGCGAAATAAAAAAATAAGGTGGATATTTGTATTAAGAGCGCCACGTTAAAAATACCATAGACGAGAAAACGATCCTTGAAATGAAAATTTACTAGATGAAGTAAAACCCAAAATAATATCAGCGAAAACGAAAACAGTCCGTAAAAAAATAAAGCACTTGCCGTGCCCACAACCTTGAGGCCGAGAACGGTGGACACAGTCAATGTCAGATAAGAAATTTTTACAATTCCTATTTCAGGAAGTTCAGAAAAATAAACATATAGAAAGGCAACAGAGAAAAATAAAACTGGTAGTAGAGAGAAATCTAACTTTACGAGAAGGAGCAGCGCAAAGGGTATAAGCGCGATTTTAAACAACAACCTCCACCCCGTTGGATTTATTAAGTGTAATTGAAATTTTTTGACCATCTTTAATATTGCCTCGAACCATTTTATCCGCGAGCGCATCCACAATCACTTTTTGTATTAACCTTTTGACGGGTCTTGCTCCATAGTCGGGGTCAAAACCATTCTTAACTAGATATTCTTTCACTTCTGGTTTTATAACCACGCTTATGCCTTTGCTCTTAAGACGTTCCTCAACTTCAGCAAGTTGTATATCAACTATTTTTTTCATATCAACTGGAGCAAGCGCATTGAAAATAACTATTTCGTCTAACCGGTTCAAAAATTCGGGCTTGAAGGTCTGTTTCAGCTGTAACATCGCCTTATCTCTAAACTCATCTTCTTTGCGAGAGGCTTCCTCGCCATTACTAAATCCCAAGGATGACATCTTCCGGAAGAATTCACTACCGACATTAGACGTGAGTATTATGATGGAATTCTTGAAATTTACCGTCTTGCCCTTACTATCTGTGAGCCGACCATTATCCAAAACCTGTAACAGTATATTGAATACCTC
>JBBTYZ010000040.1:0-1232 GCA_038061595.1 Patescibacteria group bacterium
GTTCGTTTATCTCTTTGTCTGGCCGACCCTCAACTTCGAGCGCGAAGGCGACATTTTCAAACGCATTTTTCTTTGCAAGCAATCTGAAATCTTGGAAGATAACGCCAATGTGTCTACGAAACTGCGGCATCTCGTGAGACCTAAGTTTATTGACTTCATAGGAACCCAAAAAAACCTGTCCCTTGGACGGTTTTTCTTCCCCGATTAAAAGTTTAAGGATTGTGGACTTGCCTGCTCCGGAACGCCCCACAATAGAGACAAACTCCGTTGGTTGAATCTTAAAACTCACCTTCTCAAGAGCGGTTGATTCCGAGTGATGATTATATGTTTTTGTGACGTTTTGAAATACTATCATGTCTAAAATTAGTAATTTCTATAACCCAATCGCCCAAAATAAGGCTTATCGGGAGCTTTTTTATTATATTAAGTCAATTTATCCAAAATATCCAGTTCGCCCTCTAATACTTTATCAACTTGTGATATTTTCTTGCCTGTTTTGTGGTCTTTTACCTGCTTATAGGGGTGCAGAACATAAGATCTTATCTCGTGGCCCCAATCCGGGCTCACTCTTACCCTCAATTGAGAAAGCTCTTTCTCCTGTTTTTCTTCCATCAATTTAATAAGTTTTGCCTTCAGCAAGCTCAAGGCTTTTTCTCTATTCATTGATTGCGAACGCTCAACCTGGGAAGCCGACACAAGTCCGGTCGGGATATGCGTAACTCTCGCTGCCGTTTCCACTTTATTAACATTTTGACCACCCGGGCCCGAAGCGCGATAAAAATCAAATTTTAAATCTTTTTCGGGGATGGTAAAGCGATGAGCCTCAACCTCTGGCAAAACCGGCAATGCTTCAACTAAGGCAAAGGAAGTATGCCTCAATTTTTTAGCATCAAAGGGGGAAATACGAACAAGACGGTGTACGCCGGATTCTCCTTTTAATCGGTCGTAAACGCCATCCCCCCTGAACTCAAGGGTATTATCATTCACTAAAATTTTTTTCCAAGATTTTTTATCAGCAAATTTGGAATACATCCGCAAAAGCATTTGCGCCCAATCTTTGGCGTCTTCACCGCCAGCCCCAGCAAAAACCGAAACTGTAACGGATTTATATTTTTCCATGAGCCGAAGGTGGGAGTCGAACCCACGACCTTTGCTTTACGAAAGCACTGCTCTGCCAACTGAGCTACTTCGGCAACTTTAAACAATCTATACTCTAATACCTCAACTCGTCC